>NZ_JBHWUU010000019.1:0-106412 GCF_042737375.1 Streptomyces sp. NPDC060000 | reverse complement strand
CAGCACGGGTGCCGCCCTCCAGTCATGACCCTCCAGTCATGACCGGTGGTCAGAAGGTCCTGCGGGATCCCGGCGGGAGCGCCGCCGGGATGTGGTGCGTCGCGGTGGGTGCGGGCTGCTGGCCGAGCTGCCCCACCCGCTGCCACTGGGACTGCTGCCCGCTCCCGTGCCGTGCGCTCTGCGCCCCCGCGCTGTAGGCGCTGTACGTGCTGCTGAACGACCCCGGGCGGGGTGCCGGGTAGGAGCTCGTGTGGTGCGGGATGTTCCCGAAGGCGGTGAACCCCAGTTCGTCCTCGCCGCTGCGGTCACCCGGCAGTGAACGGAACGTCTTGACGTACTCGGCGTAGAGCGCGTCGTAGATCGGCGTGGCCGATGGGCCGCCCTGGGAGTCCTGCGCCGGGCGCGCGGACGGGATCGACTGGAAGGACGGGCGGCGGGAGACGTCGTAGGTGTGCACGTATGTCCAAACGACGTGGCACTGGAAGAGATGCGGCTGGACGGTCGGCCTGAGGGGTGCGGGGGCTGCGTTCGGACACGGCTCGCCGCGCCGGCGCGACCGGCTTCGACCGCCGTCCGCTCACGCCCTTTCCGCCGCCGTGCGACCGCAGTCCCCGCCCCGGTGGACGAACTCAGGTGCCGGCGAGCGGAAGGGCCGCGCCGACCAACTGCCCGTTGGCCGCGGCCTTGTCCAGCGCGTCCCGCAGCAGGTCCTCCCGGGGCTGACGGCCGATGGAGCCCACCGGCGCCGCGAACATCAGCACCTGCTGGTGCTTGTTGGCGGCGGCCCGCCATCCCTCCGTCACCTGCAACGGCTGGTGCGCCTGCCACCAGGCGATCGGCTGCCCGCCGTTCGCCGAGGGCTGGAGCACCGCGTGCAGCTGTCCCATCGCGAGCAGCACGGACCAGCCGTGCTGCACCGGCGGCACCTCGGTCAGCTGGGACAGGGGCATGAAACCCTGCTCGATGAGCAGCGGCAGGAAGTCGTCACCGGCGCCGGTCGTGCCGGGCCGCACGATGGGCGCGGTGGGTTCGACGACCAGGGCCGGGTGCAACTCCCCTGCGATGAGGACGAGTCCGCTGGTGACACCGAGCACCGCCTGCTCGGGCACGACCTTGTCGGGGTGCAGGTCGACGGTGTCGCCGCTGATGGAGCGGACCGCGCCCTGGAGCTGCTCCTCGGTGACCTGGACGACCTGGGAGGGCAGGCAGGTGGAGTGGGCGAAGGCGAGCACGGCGGTCTCGTCCCCGATGAACAGGACGGTGCTGGTGTGCTCGTTCTCGGAGTCGCCCGGGGTGCGGCAGGACGTGCAGTCGTAACTGCCCGGGGCGTTGTCTCCGGCGAGCAGCCGGTCGGCTTCTTCGTCGCCGATCTCGGCGCGTACCTCGTCGCTGACGTCGAGCATGCGCGGCACGGGTGACTCCCTCGGATGCGGTGCGTGGGCGAGGCGGGTGGCTCCCGGCTCGGTGACCCGGGGCGGTCCCCGGCTCATGAAGAGACAACGGGCGATCTGTGGCCAGGGTCACGCTGGACGGCGAACAGAATCGAACCATCCTGCGCGCGCGGTCACGAAGGGTGCGGAATCCGACACTCAAAGTCAAGTAACGAGGAGGTTACGGGAGTTGATTCGGTGAGCTGACTCACAGGCGATGTGAGCGCCTGGTCGACAAATCAGGAAATGAGCGAACGTAGTGGGTGGCCTGAAATCGTCGCTACCCACGGTAACCATGAACTGGCCTGCGACAACGGGCGGTTGGTTGATAACGACCCGTCAGCTGCCTAGATTGCTCCGCCGTGTGCAACGAGCACCGCCCGGGTACGTCCGCCGGCCGCGCAGAGCCAGACATCGCGCAGCACCACCGCCGGCGGACGGGGCGGAGCGCGCCGACCGCGTCCTTGCGCGGCCGACGTGCCCCGGCCAGGGGGAGACCCGGGTCCGTAGAGAGGGATCTACATGTCCGGATGTGCCGATATCCACACCCGCAGGTCGTCGCGCAAGACTGCGGTCCTCGCCGGGGCGATACTGCTCGCCCCCCTCGGACTGCTGTCCGCGACCGGCGGCGCCTCGGCGGCCGACAGCGGAGTGTGGGACCGCATCGCCCAGTGCGAGAGCGGCGGCAACTGGTCGATCAACACCGGCAACGGCTACTACGGCGGGCTCCAGTTCTCCGCCGGTACCTGGCGCGCGTACGGCGGCACCGCGTACGCGTCGACCGCCGACAAGGCCAGCAAGGCACAGCAGATCTCCGTCGCCACCAAGGTGCAGAACGCCCAGGGGTGGGGCGCGTGGCCGACCTGCTCGGCGCGCGCCGGAGCGTCCGGCAGCGCACCGGAGGGCGGATCGTCCTCCGGCAGGTCGGGTTCCACCGAGTCGAGCTCCGCCAGGTCGAGCTCCTCGAAGTCCGGTTCGTCGAAGTCCGGTTCGTCGAGCTCCTCGAGCTCCTCGAACTCGAGCTCCTCGAACTCGAGCTCCTCGAACTCGAACTCCTCGCGGTCCGGCTCCGGCTCTTCGCAGTCGGGTTCGTCGAACGCGCCGGAGCGCTCCTCGAACCAGACCTCCCGCAGTACGACCCGTGGCGACTACACCGTGCGCGCGGGCGACACCCTCAGCACCATCGCGGCCCGCAACGGGCTGACCTGGCAGCGGGTGTACGCGGCCAACAGGGCCGTCGTCGGTGGTGACCCCGACCTGATCGTGCCCGGCCAGCGCCTCACGCTCTGACTGTCCCCCTCCGCGCCGTCCCCCTTCCGGGACGGGCGGCCCCACCCGGCGGGACGGCCGGGTGGGGCCGCCCCGCCGGGTGGGACACACTGTGCGCATGCTGGAGACCTCCGCCCGCCTGCTGCGCCTGCTGTCCCTTCTCCAGGCCCACCGCGAGTGGTCCGGCGCCCAACTCGCCGACCGGCTGGGCGTCACCGCGCGCACCGTCCGCCGGGATGTGGACCGGCTGCGCGAGCTGGGCTACCCGGTCAACGCGAGCCCCGGCACCGGAGGCGGCTACCAGCTCGGCGCCGGCGCCGAACTGCCGCCGCTGTTGCTGGACGACGACGAGGCCGTCGCCGTCGCGGTGGGACTGCGGACGGCCGCCGGGCAGGGCATCGAGGGCATCGGTGAGACCTCCGTACGGGCGCTGGCGAAGCTGGAGCAGGTGCTGCCGTACCGGCTGCGCCGCCGGGTCGGCGCCCTGAACGCCTTCACCGTGCCGATGCTGAGCGGCCCGCGGTCCTCCGCCGTCGACCCGGCCGTCCTGACCGAGGTCGCCAATCTCTGCCGGGACGCCGAACGCCTCCGCTTCGACTACCGGGGGCACGACGGTACGGCGACCCGCCGTACGGTCGAACCGCACCGCCTGGTGTGCACCGAACGCCGCTGGTACCTGGTCGCCTGGGACCTCGACCGCGCGGACTGGCGTACGTTCCGCATGGACCGCCTCACGCCGAGGCCGCCGCACGGGCCGCGCTTCGAACCGCGCGAGCCGCCCGCCGAGGACCTCGCCGCGTACGTCTCGCAAGGTGTCTCCACGCGCGCGTACGCCACCCGGGCCACCGTCCGGCTCCTCGTGCCGCTGGCCGAGGCCGCCGAACGGATCTCGCCCTCGGCCGGGACGCTGGAGCCCGACGGTGACCGGGCCTGTGTTCTGCGCACCGGGGCCGCGAGCCTCGACGTGATGGTGATCCACGTGATGATGACGGGCTTCGCGTTCGAGGTCCTGGAGCCCGTCGAGCTGGTCGAGGCGATCAGGGCGGCCCGTGACCGGCTCGACGGCGCTCTGACCCGGGCCGCGGCGGCCGGGCGGTCCGGCCGCGCCTAGCCGTACCGGCGCCGCCCACCGGCCCGCGTCCGCCCCTTCGCCGACCCGGTCCCGGGCCCGTTGCCGTCCTGGTACCCGTACGGAGGATGTGTGGGGGAGCCGTGCATTTCCTATGGGCAGTCAGCTCCCGTGATCTTGCCCGGAATCGGAATGCGGTGAGGCCGGGAACGGTTCTCCGCGAACTGCCCGCCGGGTTATTCGGGGAGACCGGACAGCACGCGGGAATTGCGTTCGAATACACGCGGAAGATGCACGGAACCGCTCGTACGTGTGACGGAGTTCGACCGAAACGTATGTCGTGATCCTGTGACAGAAGTGTGACCCGAGTGATCCGTTTCGCCGGCCCGGGGTTCCCGGGGCGGGGCTCGCGGCCTAGCGTTGCGGTATGGCACCGAATCCCACTCCGCCAGCGGAGCCCCAGGACAATCCGGACGGGTATGTCGGCCTCGAGGCCGATCGGGCCGAGCGGCTCGCACGTGAACGGGGGTGGTCGACGGTGCGCTCGCTGGCGCCCGGCACGATCGTCACCATGGAGTACCGCTTCGGGCGGCTGAACTTCGAAGTACGCGACGGGCAGGTGGTCCGCGCCTGGAAGGGCTGAGCCCCCCGAGGTGGTCGAGGCGGGCACGACGAAGGCCCCGGTTCCCGTGTTCGGGAACCGGGGCCTTCGGCTGCGGAACCGGGTTGTGCGTACCGGGGTCCCGCCGTTCGGGAGGCCTGCGTGGAGGCGTCCGTGCAGGTCAGCCGCCGGTGAGGGGGCGGGCCGCCGAGGCCGCCGTACCGCGCGGTAGGCGGTCGGAGTGCGGTGGGCGGCGGCTGCCGACCGGGGTCACCGGCATGCGCTCCGAGCGGGTCGTGTGCGGGCCGGGCGCCAGATAGACCGGCGCGCGCGGCGAACGGGCCGGGGCGGCCGGCTCGCGGACCGCGGAGGCCTCGTCCTGGGCCGTCGCGCCCGCCTTGAACGGTACGGGTACGGCGACGGGGGCGGCCGGAGCCGGGACCCGGCCGTCGTGGCGCTCGCGCCAGCGGTCGCGCAGGTCGAAGATCGCGACCTCGGCGCGGGCGATCAGCGGCTCGCACCAGGGCAGCGCCAGCAGGATCAGCAGACCCGCGGCCCAGCCGAGCACCACGTCGCTGAGCCAGTGCGTGCCGAGGTAGACCGTGGCGAGGCCGACGCCGAGCGAGGTCACCGCGGAGAGTGCGGACAGCCAGCGGCGAGCTCTCGGAGTGGAGGCCAGATACGCCAGGATTCCCCAGGTCACGACCGCGTTGGCGGTGTGGCCGCTGGGGAATATATCGCCACCCAGGCCCATCTCGTTGGAGCCGATGGTGGTCGCGTAGTGCGGTCCGAGCCGGCCCATGCCGAGCTTGGCGGCGCCTACGGTGATGTTCAGCAGCAGCAGCGAGGCGCCGAGCGTGAGCAGCGGGCGCAGGGTGTGCTGCCGCCAGGATCTCCAGCCGAGCCAGGCGGCGACCATCACCGCGGTCGGACCGCGCTGGCCGAGGACGACGTAGTAGTCGACGAACCAGTGGATGCCGGACCACTGCTGGTACGGCCGGAAGAACATGACCAGCCAGTCGAGGCGGACCAGCCACGAGGTGATCACCACGAGCCACACGATCGCCAGGTAGAAGGCCAGGGTCGCGGCGAACAGCGCGATCCGGTGCCTGCTCATCTTCGGCACATCGAGGTGGGCCGGTCGTTCCGGCTCCCGGTCGAGCCTGGCGAACACCCGGTCCAGACGGGTGAGGTTTTGTTCGGTACGCACCTAAACGACGTTACAGCGAGTGAGCTCGGGACCCGGCCGATTCCGCGGGTTTGTGATGACGATGTGATGTGGGATTGCTCTCAGAACGGCGAATATTCCTGTGGAATCAGCAATCGTCGAACACTGTTCCCTTCAATTCCTTTGATCATTCCAGGGGATAGTTTTAGGGAACGTATAAACGGTTCCCCGAAAAGCGGATTCCGCCTATGGGGGGACCCCGGCCGGCTACGGCGGACCGCTGCCGTTCAGCCACCACGCGCCGTACACGGCCGAGGCCACCGCGAGACACCCCACCACCAGCGCCGACCTGGACGTCCGCAGCCGGGTCAGGGCCAGGGCGGGCGGCAGCAGCAGCGGGAAGGCGGGCAGCAGCAGGCGCGGCTTGGAACCGAAGTAACTCGACGCGCACAGGGCGAGCGCCAGGACCACACCCGCGTACACCAGCAGCGGGAGCGGCTGGCGCTGCCGCACGCAGACGACGTACAGCCACAGCAGCAGGGCGACGCCGACGATCAGCCCGAGGCCGGCCAGGGCCGACGGGAACGACGTGAACTTGGCGGCGACGAAGCGGGCGAAGGCGTAGCCGCCGTCGAAGCCGTTGCGCCAGCCCGCCTGGACGTCGAGGTAGCCGAGGGGGCCCCGGCCCGTGCGGTGGCCGGCCCACAGGACGTATCCGGCGGCGCCGAGGGGCGCGAGAAGCATGCCGAGGACGCGGGTCGCCTTCGAGGCGCGCTCGGGGGTGCGCGCGCCGGGCCCGGGCGCCGTGCTGCGGTTTCGCGCGAACGGCACCGCCGGGCGGGCCTCCCCGTCACGGAGGAGGGACGCCACACCTGCCGTCCATACGGCGGCGACCACCGCGAGCCCCACCGGACGGGTGAGGCCGGACAGGGACGCGAGCGCCCCCGCGGTCACCCACCGGCCGGTGACGACCGCGTACAGCGACCAGGCGGCCAGCGCGGTGAAGAGCGACTCGCTGTACGCCATCGACTGCACGATCCCGACGGGCAGGACGGCCCACACCAGCACCGCGCACACCCCGGCGCGGCGCCCGTACACGTGGTCGGCGACCGCGTAGATCCCCCAGGCCGCGGCGAGCGAGGCGAGCAGGGACACGACGAATCCGGCGTCGCCGTAGGACAGCGGGGTCGCCGCGTGCAGAAACCTTTCCAGCCAGGGCAGCAGCGGGAAGAAGGCGAGGTTGGAGTGGACGTCGCCGTTCGGCAGGCGGACCTCGTAGCCGTAACCCAGCTCGGCGACCCTGGTGTACCAGAGGGCGTCCCAGCGGGCGGTCAGCAGCGTGTACGCGTTCTTGTCGCGGGCGGCGCTCCACAGGGCGAGGGCGAGCAGACCCAGGGCGCGCACGGCCGCGTACCCAAGGAGGGCGGGGGCCGCCCGCCGCAGGGTCACGGAACCGGAGGGCACCACGCGCGTCTCAAGATCGGTCACGGGCTCGATTATCGACGGCGTGCTCGGCGGCGGGGACCGCCGGGGCGTCCGGGCCGCCCCGGAACGCGGTGCCGGGAGGGCACGAGGAGGGCACGAGGAGGGCACGAGGAGGGCACGAGGAGGGGCGCGGGGAAGTGACGCGGGGGTGACAGAGGAGTGGCGCGGGAGTGGCGTACGCCACATGGGTTGCCCCGGGACGGTGAGAGGTCCGCCACGTGGCCCTGGCGCGAACTCGCGTACGCTGCGTTCCACTCGTGTTCGTTTGCGCGGGCCGGAGACCACCGCTCCTCTCCGGCCGAGCTGTGGGGAGTCCCCACCCCGTGAGCCCGCCGAACCGAGGGATCACCTGGGAGGTACGTACATGTCCGGGACGACCACGGCCGCCGCTGCGCTGCGCCGTCGGACGGCCGGGGCCGGTGCCCACCGCTGGGTCGTGCTGGTGGTGCTGTGCGTCAGCCTGCTGCTGGTCGCCGTCGACGCGACCGTGCTGCACGTCGCGGTGCCCGCCGTCACCGAGGACCTGCGGCCCGGCGCGATCGAGCTGCTCTGGATCGTCGACACCTATCCGCTGGTCTGCGCCTCGCTGCTGATCCTGTTCGGCACGCTCGGCGACCGGGTGGGCCGCAGACGGATCCTGCTGCTCGGATACGCGCTGTTCGGTGTCGCCTCCGCGCTGGCGGCGTTCGCGGGGAGCGCTCAGACCTTGATCCTGGCGCGGGCGCTGCTGGGCGTGGGCGGCGCGATGATCATGCCCGCGACGCTGTCGATCCTGCGCCAGGTGTTCCCGGACCGGCGTGAGCGGGCGCTCGCGATCGGCATCTGGAGCGCGGTGGCCGCGGTGGGCGCCGCGATCGGCCCCCTCCTGGGCGGCTTTCTCCTCGAGCACTTCTGGTGGGGCTCGGTCTTCCTCGTCAACATCCCGCTGATGCTGGTCAGCCTGCCCGTGGGCCGGCTGCTGCTGCCCGAGTCGCGGGGCACGTCGGACGGCCCCTGGGACGTGGTCGGCGCGCTGATGGCGGCGGCCGGCCTGTTCGGTGTCGTGCTGGGCGTGAAGCAGCTGGGCAGCGGGGAACTCGGGCCGCTCACCGTGGCCCCGCTGCTGGTGGGCGCGTTGCTGATCGTGCTGTTCGTCCGCCGTCAGCGGCGTCGCCGCCACCCTCTGGTGGACCTGGGGATGTTCGGGCGGCGGGCGTTCAGTACGTCGGTGGGCTGCATCGTGCTGGCGATGCTGGCGCTGGTGGGCCTCGAGCTGATCGCCGCGCAGTACCTGCAGCTGGTGCTGGGTCTGTCCCCCCTGGAGACGGGCCTGCGCCTGCTGCCCCTGACCTTCGCCGCGATGGCGGCGGGGCTGGCCGGGGCACGGTTGCTCCGGCAGTTCGGGCCGCGCCGGATGGTGTGCGGGGGGTTCGTCCTCACCGCGTTGGCGGTGCTGACGCTGACCGCGATGGGCGGTTCGGACAACACGGGGCTGCTGCTGTTCGGGTTCCTGCTGCTGGGCTTCGGCCTGGAGACGACCTTGTTCGCGGCGTACGAGTCGATGCTGAGCGAGGCGCCGCCCGAGCAGGCGGGCGGCGCGGCGGCGATCGGGGAGACGTCGTACCAGTTGGGGGCGGGGATAGGGATCGCGCTGCTCGGCAGCGTGATGAACGCCGCGTACGCGCCGGGGCTGAAGTCCGTGCCGGGAGTACCCGCGTCGGCGTCGGACGCTGCGGGGCATTCGCTGGGCGAGGCCTACGAGGTCGCCGGGCGGCTCGGGGGGCCGGCGGGAGCGGCCCTGCGGCGGGCGGCCCGGGACTGTTTCGTGCACGGTCTGCATGTCACGCTGCTGGTGAGCGCGGGGTTGCTGCTGCTGGGGGCGGTGATGGCGCTGCGGTTGCCGCGGTCGATGCAGTGCGAGGTGCCTTCGGCGGAGGTGGAGCTTCCTTCGCCGCGTGAGGTCGTGGAGTCCCGCGTCACCGCGTGAGTCGCCCACCCACGCACCGCCGGTCCGCTGTTGAATCCGGGGTGGGCGTTCCCTGTGGGGGTGCGTCGCCTCGGCGGCCTGCCGAGCGGGCACTGGACTTGCGCGGGGCCGCGTCGTAACGTCTCCGGCGATGGTGTAACTAGCGGTGCTAGTTTTCGGAGGCTCTCCCATGTCCGCGTCCTCTAAGTTGCCGCCCTTCGACCCCGCCGACCCGCTCGGCATCGCCGATCTGCTCGAACCGGAGGATCTCGCGATCCGCGACACCGTGCGGAGCTGGGCGGCGGACCGGGTGCTGCCCCGGGTCGCCGAGTGGTACGAGCGCGGGGAGCTGCCGGAGATCCGGGAGCTCGCGCGGGAGCTGGGCGCCATCGGGGCGCTCGGGATGTCGCTCAGCGGATACGGGTGCGCGGGCGCCAGTGCCGTGCAGTACGGCCTCGCCTGCCTCGAACTCGAAGCGGCCGACTCCGGGATCCGGTCCCTGGTCTCGGTGCAGGGGTCCCTCGCCATGTACGCCGTCCACCGCTTCGGCAGCGAGGAGCAGAAGCGGACCTGGCTGCCGGGGATGGCCGCGGGCGAGATCATCGGGTGCTTCGGGCTCACCGAACCCGATCACGGCTCCGACCCCGCCGGCATGCGGACGTACGCCAGGCGGGACGGCTCCGACTGGGTGCTGAACGGCCGCAAGATGTGGATCACCAACGGGTCCGTCGCCGGGGTGGCCGTGGTCTGGGCGCAGAGCGACGACGGAATTCGCGGGTTCGTGGTACCCACCGGCACGCCGGGGTTCTCCGCGCCCGAGATCAAGCACAAGTGGTCCCTGCGGGCCAGCGTGACCAGCGAACTCGTGCTCGATGACGTGCGGTTGCCCGCCGACGCCGTCCTGCCGGAGGTGACCGGGCTGCGCGGGCCGCTCAGCTGTCTCTCCCACGCGCGCTACGGCATCGTGTGGGGGGCGATGGGAGCGGCGCGTTCCTGCTTCGAGACCGCCGTCGAGTACGCGAAGACCCGCGAGCAGTTCGGGCGGCCGATCGGAGGGTTCCAGCTCACCCAGGCGAAGCTCGCCGACATGGCGGTCGAGCTGCACAAGGGGATTCTGCTCGCCCATCATCTGGGGCGGCGCATGGACGCCGGCCGCCTGCGTCCCGAGCAGGTCAGCTTCGGCAAGCTCAACAACGTACGGGAAGCGATCGAGATCTGCCGGACCGCCCGCACCGTCCTCGGTGCCAACGGGATCTCGCTCGAATACCCCGTGATGCGGCACGCGACCAACCTCGAGTCGGTGCTCACCTACGAGGGCACCGTCGAGATGCACCAGCTCGTACTGGGCAAGGCGCTCACCGGACTCGACGCCTTCCGCTGACCCGGCCCAGGGGGCCGAGGCAGGGCCGGTGAACGGCCCTGCCTCAGCTCTGGTTGAAGAAACCGTCCGTCCGATGCGCGGACGGGTCTCCGTTCACGATCTCCGTGTTGGCGGGGGACAGCAGGAACACCCGGGTGGACACCCGCTCGATCGAACCCCGCAGGCCGAAGATCAGCCCGGCCGCGAAGTCGACGACGCGCTTGGCGTCGCCGGCCTCCATGGCCGTGAGGTTCATGATGACCGGGACGCCCTCGCGGAACAGTTCACCGATCGCCCGTGCGTCCCGGAAGCTGTCCGGGGTGACGGTGCCGATCCGGCGGCCCTTCTCCTCGGCCGTGTCCGTCGCCACCTTCACGCGGGGGTCGGTGACCCAGGCGTCCCCGGAGTCGGTCCCCTCGGAATAGTCGTCGTCGTAGTAACGCTCGTCATCGTTGTCGTCGACGAGGCCAAGCCAGGCACTCGCCTTGCGCACCGATCCCATGGACGCCTCCTCTCACAGCGGTCTTTTCTGCTTTCCGCATTCCCCATGGTCGTCCATGATGCGGATGTCGCGCCAAGTGGTTCGACGCCGCGCGGGGGGTTTGTGACGGTACTGGTGCACAGCGAATACGTCGAGAGCCCGCGTCTCCCAAGGGTCGTACCGCATGTGGCTGCTGACTGTGAGTGAAATATGATTCATTGTGGCGGATGGGTGACGGACGGTGCGTCCGGGTGAACCAAGTACCCCCGTTCCGACATGACAATCGGTCGATAGCATGCGGCAGCTCAATGTCCCAAGGACGACGGGGGTTGTCGTGTTCGGAATCGTCAGGCCATGTGGTCACCGGCTCGGAGAAGGTCTCAGGGCCCAGTGGATGGCGCACCTGTGCGGGCTGTGTCTCGCGCTGCGCGGCGACCACGGGCAGTTCGCGCGGGTCGTCACCAACTACGACGGGCTGCTCATATCCGTTCTGACGGAGGCTCAGGCGGCACGGGTCACGGCCGACGGGTGGCGGCGCACGGCGGGCCCCTGTCCGCTGCGCGGGATGCGCACCGCGTCCGTCGCACAGGGGGAGGGTGCCCGGCTCGCCGCCGCCGTCTCGCTGGTGCTCGCCTCGGCCAAGGTGCGTGACCACGTCGCCGACGGGGACGGGCTGCTGGCGCGGCGGCCCGTCGCCGTCGCCGCGCGCAGGGTCGCCACGAGCTGGGGGAGGGCCGGGGCACGGGGCGGGGCCGCCGTCGGGTTCGACACCGCCGTGCTCGTCGACGCCGTGGACCGGCAGGTCGGCGTCGAGGCGCTCGCCGGGCCCGGCACCCTGCTGACGGCCGTCACCGAGCCGACCGAGACGGCCACCGCGGCCGCCTTCGCACACACGGCTGTTCTGGCGGGCCGGCCGGGCAACGCCGTGCCGCTCGCCGAGGCCGGCCGCCTCTTCGGACGGCTGGCGCATCTGCTGGACGCGGTCGAGGACCGGGAGGCCGACGCGGCGGCCGGCGCCTGGAACCCGCTGACGGCCACGGGCACCCCGCTCACCGAGGCCCGCAGGCTCGCCGACGACGCCCTGCACGGCATCCGGCTCGCTCTGCGCGACGTCGAGTTCGTGGACGGCGGACTCGCGCATCTGCTGCTGGCGCACGAGCTGGGGCGGTCCGTGGACCGGGCGTTCGGCACCCAGTCGTGCGGGCATCAGGCCGAGGGCGCCTTCGGGCCGCCGACCGGCCCGTACGCCCCCCGAGGGCCGGTGGATCCGCACGCGCCCGGCAACCCCTACGGGGGCAACCCCTTCGGCGGTGAGCCGCCGCGGCCCGACAAGCGGGGCTTCTGGGCCGGGTGCGCGGTCGCGCTCGGACTGTGCTGCACCTGCAAGGCGTGCTGTGCCGACGAGTTCGAGGGACCCTGGTCGAGGAAAAGACGCGAGGGCTGGTGCAGCGACTGCGGGGACTGCGGGGACTGCGGGGACTGCTGCGACTGCTGCGACGCGTGTGAGTGCTGCGAGTGCTGCGCCTGCGACTGCTCCTGCTGACTGACTGACGAGACGTCACGGCCCCGGGGTCGGGGGTGCGGGGCCCGGGGTCGGGCGGTCGGGGTCAGGGGTGCGGGGTCCAGTGCCCGGCGCTCGGGGTGCGGCGTCCGGGGTTCGGCGCTCGGGGTGCGGGGCCCAGTGCCTGGCGCTCGGGGTCCGGCGTTCGGCGTTCGGGGTCCGGGGTCCGGGGTCCGGCGCTCGGGGTGTGGGTCCGGCGTTCGGTGCACGGGTCCGCGCTCGGGGTTCGGCGTCCGGAGTCGGGTGGTCGGGGTCAGGGGTGTGGGGTCCAGTGTCCGGCGTCCGGCGTCCGGCGTCCGGCGTCCGGCGTCCGGCGTCCGGCGCTCGGGGTTCGGCGTCCGGGCGCACAGCGTCTGGCAGTCGGCGGCCGGTGCGCGGTGCGCGGGGTCGGCGGTCGGTATCCGGCGCCCGGGGTGCATGGGTCGGCGGTCCGGCACCCGAGGCGCGCGGCGTCCGGCAGTCAGCGTGCGGTGTCCGGGCGGTCGATGCGCAGTGCCTGGCGCGCCCGATGTCCGGCGCTCGGCGGTCCGGTACCCGGCACGCGACGCGCGGCGTCCGGCACTCACCGCGCGGCGTCCGGGCGGCCGATGCACAGTGCCTGGTGCCTGGTGCCTGGTGCCTGGTGCCTGGTGCCTGGCATCCGGCGGTCCGGTATTCGGTGCGCGGCAGTTGGTGTGCGGTGTCCGGCGGTCGATGTCTGGTGCTTGGCACCTGGTGCACGGCGTCCGGCAGCCGACGTGTGGCGGCCGGTGCCGGTGCCCGGGCCCGGCGCCGGGCGCACTGGCACCGGGCACGGTGGCTGGCGGCCGGTGCCCCGGCGGCTGGTGCCCGTGTGCCGTGTGCCGGGCGGGGCGACCGGGTGAGCGGTGGGCTTTTCCGGAACGTATCTCCTGTCGAGGACGCGGACTTCGTACGGCCGTCCAGCGTCACCGGCGGCCGGCCGTTCGCGTGCCGGCAACCCGCGGAGCCAACCGCCGCGGATGCTCGAAAGGATCAGGGATCATGTCCGGGCGCTCTGACAAAACGGTTCCGCTCGCCGTGAAGATCGTGGTGAGCGGCGGGCTCGGGGTCGGTAAGACGACCTTCATCGGCGCCGTCTCCGAGATCGAACCTCTCGACACCGAGGCGCCGATCACCCAGGTGTCGGTCGGGATCGACTCGCTCGAGGGAGTGGAGTCCAAGACGACCACCACCGTCGCGCTCGACTTCGGCCGGATCATGCTCGATCCCGCCATCACGCTGTATCTGTTCGGCACGCCCGGGCAGGATCGGTTCTCCTTCCTGTGGGACGACCTGGTGGAGGGCGCGCTCGGAACGGTGGTCCTCGTGGACACCCGGCGGATAGAGGAGTGCTTCCCGGCCGTCGACTACTTCGAGGCCCAGGGAGCGCCGTTCATCCTCGCGGTGAACCGCTTCGACGGAGCCGAGCGGTTCGAACTGGACGAGGTGCGGGAGGCCTTGGGGCTGAGCGTCGAGGTGCCCGTGCTGGAGTGCGACGCGCGTGAGCGCGGCTCCGTGCGGGACGTGCTCGGGGCGCTGATGGACCGGGTGGTCGGGTTTCGCGCCGCTTCGGGTCGGTCGGCGGTAGGGGCGCGCTGAGCGCCCGGACAGGGTGCGAGGTCTGGCGAAAACGGTGGAAAAGGCGCGAGGCGGCGGTGGAAAAGGCGCGGGACGAGGGGAGGCGCGCATGTGAAGGCGGGGCAGAGCGAGGGGAGATCGCGAGAAAGGCACCCCGGGAGCGGGGGCCGCAGTGGGTCAGCTCAACAGGAACAGGACCACACGCGACCGAAGTCGATGTGGGAGCGGGTGACCAGACACTGCTGCGGATGCATGGGCCAAGTGGAACAGGTCTCCGGTTTTGCGTCAACCGACTTGAGACGTACCGCTCACAGTGTGGACGGCCTTGACAGTGAGGGGAAACGCCCACGTACTCTCGCTGCACGGTCCTGCTGAGGGGCTCGGCCGTATCTGCGCCGCGCGGCGCGCTTCTCATCCGGTGTGTGAAGGCACCTACCCGTGTTCGATCCCAGCTGTCACGGAGCCTTCGCATGTCTTCCGAAACCCTCGACCCCGAAACCCCCGCCACCCTCGTGATCGTCGGGGCCGGGCCGCGGGGGACGGGCCTCATCGAGCGGATCGCCGCCAACGCGCCCGAGCTGTACGCCGGTTCGGGGCTCGACATCCATCTCGTCGACCCGCATCCGCCGGGTGCCGGACGCATCTGGCGTGCCGCCCAGTCGCCGTTGCTGTGGATGAACTCGCACGCCGAGGACGTCACCATGTTCACCGACGAGTCGGTGGAGATGGCCGGGCCGGTGCGGCCGGGACCGACGCTGCACGAGTGGGCCGGCATCGACGGGCAGACCTTCGCCGACCGGCAGATCCAGGGTTCCTATCTGCGCTGGGTGCACGAGCAGGCCGTCGCCGCACTGCCCCCGGAGATCACCGTCCACCACCATCCGGGGCGCGCTCTGCGGGTGAGCGGTCCTCGTGAGGGACGCCAGCGGATATGGCTGGAAGGCCGGGACCGGCCCCTGGCCGCCGATCTCGTCGTCCTCGCCCTCGGTCATCTCGATGCCGAACTCGACGAGGAGCAGCGAGAGTTGGCGGCCTACGCGGGCGAGCACGGGCTCGTCCACCTGCCGCCGGACTTCACGGCCGACAGTGACCTGTCCGCGCTGCCGGCCGGTGAACCCGTGCTGGTGCGCGGCTTCGGGCTGGCCTTCGTCGACCTGATGGTGCTGCTCACCGAGGGACGCGGCGGCCGCTACGAAGGGGACACCTATGTGCCCTCGGGGCGGGAGCCGGTGCTGTACGTCGGTTCGCGGCGCGGAGTGCCGTACCACTCGAAGATCGGTTACGACTGGACCGGTGAACGGCCGCCGCTGCCCCGGTTCCTGGGGCCCGCCGAGATCGACGGACTGCTGGCGCGGCCGGGGGGCTTCGACTTCCGTCGGGACGTGTGGCCGCTGGTGGAGAAGGAGCTGGGCTTCGCCCACTACCACCGGCTGTTCACCGCCCACGCCGAGCGGACCGTGATCGCCTGGACCGACTTCGAGGAGAAGTACGAGGCCGCGTCCGAAGGGGCCGAACGGGAGGCACTGGTGGCCTCCGCCGTGCCCGATCCGCGCGACCGACTCGACCTGGCCGCGCTCGACCGGCCGCTGGACGGCGTCACGTACGGCTCCTTCGAGGAGTTCCAGGAGGGGCTGCGCGGTTATGTGGAGGGCGACCTGGGCCGCCGTCACGATGCCGCCCACAGCACCGACCTGGCCGTGTTCCTGGGGCTGTTGTCCGTATACGGGCAGTTGATCCGGCTCGGTGGCATCGGCTCCTGGTGGCACGGGTTCTTCAGCTACCTCGCCTCCGGGCCGCCCGGACCCCGGCTGAGACAGCTGCTCGCACTGTCCCGGGCGGGGGTGCTGAACTTCGTCGGCGCAGACATGGCCGTACACGCACGTGACGGGGTGTTCAGGGCGTCGAGTCCGACCGTGCCGGGCTTCTCGGTCGAGGCGCGGGCGCTGGTGGAGGCCCGGCTGCCGGAGCCGACGCTCCGGCGCGCCCTCGACCCGCTGCTGCGGGAGCTGCACGCCGACGGCGCCGGCGAGACCCCGGACGGGCTGCTGCGGGTGGACCGCGCCGACGGACGGGTCCTGGACCGGGACGGCCGGCCGCACCCACGGCGCTTCGCGCTCGGGCCGCACACCGACGGCCGTACGCCGGGCGCGTTCACCCGGCCGCGCACCGGGGGCCCCGCGTTCCGGCAGAACGACGCCACCGCCCGGGCCGCCCTGGTGTTCCTGCGGGACCTCGGCGCCGATGCCGTCGGGTGAGCCGGGCCACTTCGAAGCGTCACGGAAGAAAGGGTTCTCCCATATGACCTCATCGCACGGCCGGGGCCGCCCGCTGCACCTGGCCGCCGCCGTCGACCAGCCCGGGGTGTACGACGCCGGTCCCTACGTCGAGCTGGCCCGGCTCGCCGAGCGCGGCGGGCTCGACTTCGTGACGCTGGACAACGCCTTCGCCCGGCCCGGTCCCGACGCCTCGGCCGTGCTGTCCCGGGTGGCGCCCGCCACGCAACGCGTCGGACTGGTGCCCACCGTCACCACCACCCACACCGAGCCCTTCCACGTCCAGGCCACGGTCGCCACCCTCGACTGGGTCAGCCGGGGCCGGGCCGGCTGGCGGATCGACGTCTCCACCACCGAGGGGGAGGCCCGGCTCTTCGGCCGCCGGTACTCCGCGCCGCTGGACGCGCTCTGGCAGGAGGCCGGTGAAGTCGCCGACGTGGCCGCGAAGTTGTGGGACAGCTGGGAGGACGACGCCGAGATACGGGAGGTGCCGACCGGCCGCTTCATCGACCGCGACAAGCTCCACCACGTCGGCTTCACCGGCTCGGCCTTCTCGGTGAGGGGTCCCTCCACCGTGCCCAGACCTCCGCAGGGACATCCCGTGCGCGTGGTCGACGCCACCGAGGAACACGCCCGGGCCACTGCGGCCCGCCACGCCGACGTGGCCCTCGTGCACGCGGCGCGCCCCGAGCAGGCCCGTACCGTCCGCGACCGACTGCGTGCCGACGTGGCCAGGTCCGGGCGCGACCCGAACTCCCTGCTCGTCCTGGTGAGTCTGCTGATCGACCTCGGGGACGGCGAGCACGCCGCCGAACCCGGCCACGGCGGAGGCGGCCCCCGGCAGACGGCGCAGGGCCCGCTCTACCGGGGTGGCCCCGTCGACCTCGCCGACCTGATCTCCTCCTGGTACAAGGACGGCACCGCCGACGGTTTTCACCTCATCCCCGTAGAACCCCGCCGCGATCTGGAACGGCTGGTCAACGGCACGGTGGCGCTGCTCCAGCACCGCGGCCTGTTCCGTACCTTCTACCCGGGCAGCACACTCCGCGAGCACCTGGGGCTGGCCCGGCCCGCCAACCAGTACGTGGGGGGAGCGGCATGAGCGGCCGCGAACCCGGTGGCCCGAGGCCGCCCGGCAAGCACTGCCACCTGGCCGTCCTGCCCCACGCCCAACTCCGCTCGAGCGGGGGGACCGCCGTCCCCGGCGTCGACGACACCACCGTCTGGGCCGGCCCGGACTCGAAGAAGTCGCAGATCGAGTTCTCCTCCTTCGAGCGTCTCGCCCGGACCGCCGAACGTGGTCTCTTCGACTTCCTCCTCCTCGCCGAGGGGCTGCGGCTGCCCGAACACAAGGGCCATGTCCACGACCTGGACGTGGTGGGACGCCCGGAGTCGCTCACCGTCCTCAACGCGCTCGCCGCCGTGACCGAGAACCTGGGGCTGGCCGCCACGGTCGACGCCACCTTCAACGAGCCGTTCGAACTCGCCCGCAGACTGGCCACGCTGGACCATCTCAGCGGCGGCCGGGCAGCCTGGCACGTGGTGACCTCCTCGGACGCCCTGACCGGCGAGAACTTCCGCCGAGGGGGCTACCTCGACCACGCCGACCGGTACCACCGGGCCGCCGAGTTCGTCGCCGCCGCACGGGAGTTGTGGGACTCCTGGACACCGGACGAGGTGTCCCGGCCGTTCGCGCACCGGGGCCGGCACTTCGACATCGCCGGGGAGTTCACCCTGCCGCGCTCGCCGCAGGGGCGTCCGGTGGTGATCCATGCGGGGGAGGACCAGGCGGGAGACCCGGGGGAGGAGGGCCGGGAGTTCGCGGCCGCCACCGCCGACGTCGTCCTCACCCGGCACGGCACGCTGGAGGCCGGGCGGGCCCGTTACGCCGACGTCAAGGGGCGGCTGGCCAGGTACGGACGCGGCCCTGACGAGCTGAAGGTCCTGACCGGCATCACCGTCGTCCTCGGGGACACCGCCGCCGAGGCGCAGGAGCGGGCCGCCATGATCAGACGGCAGCAGGTCTCCCCGCAGAGCGCCCTTCTCGCCCTGGAGCGGCTCTGGGGCGTCGACCTGTCGGCGTACGACCCCGACGGGCCGCTGCCCGGGGTCGACCCGGTGGCGGACCCGCGGCTCACGGGGGGCCGCACCCGGCCCGGCGACACCGTTGCGGTGGTCGGGAAGCTGCGGGCGCTGTCGAAGGAGAAGGGGCTGTCCATCCGGCAGACCGTGATCGAGACGAGTGCCCGGCAGTCCTTCATCGGGACGCCCGAGGCGGTCGCCGCCGACCTGGAGGAGTTCGTGCGCGAGGACGCCGCCGACGGCTTCGTCCTCGTACCGCAGCTCACGCCCGGCGGGCTCGACGAGTTCGTCGACCGGGTGGTGCCGCTGCTCCAGGAGCGCGGTGTGTTCCGTACGGAGTACGAGGGAAACACCCTGCGCTCACATCTCGGGTTGCCTGCCCGGTAGCCCGGTAGCCCGGTGGCCCGGTGGCCTGGTGGCCTGGTGGCCTGGTGGCCTGGTGGCCTGGTGGCCTGGTGGCCTGGTGGCCTGGTGGCCCGGTGGCCCGGTGGCCCGGTGGCGCGGTGGCCCGTAGCCCCGCAGCCCGGTAGGGCATGGGCGGCGCACCCCATGACGACAGGACCGACCGATCGCGTGACGACAGGGCTCACGGCATCCTCTTCGGCCATCCGGGCCCCGAGGATGATTTTGACCGGGTCGTACTGCCTCCGTGCGCCTTTGTGGATGCTTTCCTCCGCCCCTTCCCATCGCCGGGGAACACATAGGACGTGGCGGTCGAGGCAGAGAAGCGCAACCCGGTCTGAGCTGGGGCAAGAGGCTGCAAGAGGGCTCAACTCACGCAGTTCGTCGAAGGTCTGACGGCCGAAAGGCGCCCTTGCGCCGACCGGCCGTTCGGCCGAATACTCCCCCTCAGCGCTTGTCAGGGTCACGGCGTGTCCGGAATCCGGACGAACGTCGGTCCCTGGCTGCGCCTCACGGGCCCCGACCCCACACGACGGGCCCCCGACTTCCCCTGGGAGGGAACGAAACGTGAGGATCAAGCGCACCACCCCCACCACCCCCACGAGCGGTATCTCGAGACGGACCCGGCTGACCGCCGTGGCCACCGGACTCGTGGCCGCGGCCGCCATCGCGATCCCCAGCGCGAGCGCGGACGACACCGCCACCTTCAGTACGGCGCAGCTCAAGAGCGCGAGCACCTCGGTGCTCACCGCTGACGTTCCGGGCACCGCCTGGGCCGTCGACAGCAAGACCAACCGGCTCGTCGTCACCGTCGACAGCACGGTCTCGCAGGCCGAGATCGCGAAGATCAAGGAGCAGGCGGGCAGCAACGCCGGCGCGCTCACGATCAAGCACACGCCGGGACAGTTCAAGAAGCTGATCACCGGCGGCGACGCCATCTACGGTGGCGGCTACCGCTGTTCGCTCGGCTTCAACGTGCACAGTGGCAGCACCTACTACTTCCTGACCGCCGGGCACTGCGGTGAGGTCGCCAGTACCTGGTACTCCAACTCGGGCCAGAGCTCCACCCTGGGGACGAACGTCAGCTACAGCTTCCCGACGAACGACTTCGCGCTGGTGCGGTACACGAACACGTCGGTCGCCCACCCGAGCGCGGTCGGCAGCCAGACGATCTCCAGCGCGGCCACCCCGAGCGTGGGCACCACGGTCTACCGCCGCGGTTCCACCACCGGCACCCACAGCGGCCGGGTCACCGCCCTGAACGCCACCGTCAACTACGGCAGCGGCGACGTCGTCTACGGCATGATCCAGACCACGGTCTGCGCCGAGGGCGGCGACAGCGGCGGCCCGCTGTACGGGGGCAGCGTGGCCTACGGTCTGACCTCCGGAGGCAGCGGCAACTGCACCTCCGGCGGCACGACCTTCTTCCAGCCGGTCACCGAGGCGCTGAGCTACTACGGCGTGAGCGTCGGCTGACGGTCCCGTCCGGCGAGTTCTGCCAGTGAGGGGCGAGCCCCCGTACGCAACCGGCGTACGGGGGCTCGCTCTTGCCCGGAGGCCGGGGCCGGGGCGGGGCCGAGGGACCCATGCGTAGCGTTTGCAGTGCGAATTTTTCTGTGGTGGTCGGGGGTGCCCCGGGGTGGTGAAGGCGCGGAGGGCGCCCGGTGTTCACCCTGTGCGCGTCCCGAGGTCGACCTTGTGCGCTCCCTGTGCGATTCGGAAGAGTGGGCGCCCGTCAACCAGCCTTCCGGCCCGGAGCGGACCCCATCGCCGCCGGGCCGACCCCCACAGGAGGACGCGAGTTGAAGCACCGACGCATATCCGGGCGGCGGCCGGTCATGGCGGGCGCGGGTGCCGCCGCCCTCGTCGCGGCCGGAGTCGCCTTCCAGACTGCGAACGCCAGCGAGCCCGCGAAGACCCCGCAGCCCACCTCTCTCTCGGCCCTCGCGGCAGGAAGGCTCGCCTCGACGCTCGGCCGGGATCTCGGCACCGACGCGGCGGGCACGTACTACGACGCGAAGAGCAAGAGCCTCGTGGTGAACGTCCTCGACGCGGCCGCCGCGAAGACCGTCGAGGAGGCCGGCGCCAAGGCCAGAATCGTCGAGAACTCCCTCGCCGAACTGACCGGCGCCCGTACGACGCTCAAGGCGGACGCGTCCGTCCCGGGCACCGCCTGGGTGACCGACCCGACCACCGACAAGGTCGTCGTCACCGCCGACCGCACCGTTTCCGGCGCCGAGTGGGCCAAGCTCGCCAAGGTCGTCGACGGGCTCGGCCGGGTGGCCGAACTCCAGCGCACCAAGGGTGAGTTCAAACCCTTCCTCGCCGGTGGCGACGCCATCAGCGGCGGCGGCGGGCGCTGCTCCCTCGGGTTCAACGTGGTCGAGGGCGGCGAGCCGTACTTCCTGACCGCCGGGCACTGCACCGACGCCATCTCCACCTGGTCGGACTCCTCCGGCACCGAGATCGGCACCAACGAGGTGTCCAGCTTCCCGGGCAACGACTTCGGTCTGGTCAAGTACACCGCCGGTGTCGACCACCCGAGCGAGGTCGACCTCCACAACGGCTCGGCCCAGCAGATCACCGGCGCCGCCGCGGCCACCGTCGGCATGAAGGTCACCCGCAGCGGTTCGACCACCCAGGTGCACTCCGGCACGGTCACCGGCCTGGACGCCACGGTGAACTACGGCAACGGCGACATCGTCAGCGGGCTCGTCCAGACCGACGTCTGCGCCGAGCCGGGAGACAGTGGCGGCTCCCTCTTCTCGGGCAGCAGCGCCGTCGGCCTGACCTCGGGCGGCAGCGGCGACTGCGCCTCCGGTGGGGAGACGTTCTTCCAGCCGGTGACGGAGGCGCTGTCGGCGACGGGGGCGCAGATCGGCTGACGTACTGATGTGCTGACCTGCTGATGTGTGTGTCGAGGCGACACCGACGAAGGTCCCGCCCCGCACACGAGGGGCGGGACCTCACGCATGCCCCTCGCGTACCTCACGCGTACCCACCGCCGCGCATCGCGGCGCATCACGGCGCATCACGGCGTGCCCTGCGCGCGGCGCGCCCGCGGCGCCGCCGCCGGCAGCGTGACGACGACCCCCGCGCTCGGGTTGGCGGCAGCGTGGCCCGGGGGTCACGGCGTCCTCACCTCGTCGAGGAATGAGCCGGGGAGACCGCTGGGGGAGCTGCCGGGTGGGTCGGCGCCGGTGGCCTGTGTCATGTCCCCGCGGCCGGAATGCGAGGTGTTTCCGCAGGTGGGAGGCGTCCTAACGGTTGTCGTACAGACGTTCGAGAATTGGTCTATGGTGGGGGTGGGGGAGCTGGGAACTGATGTTCGATTATGGAGGTGTGGATGCCAGGGTTCACGCATCTGCACACCGTCTCCGGGTTCTCCCTGCGCTACGGCGCCTCGCACCCGGAGCGGCTGGCCGAGCGCGCCTCGGAGCGGGGGATGGACGCCCTCGCCCTCACCGACCGCGACACCCTCGCCGGCACGGTCCGCTTCGCCAAGGCCTGCGCGAAGGCGGGCGTGCGTCCGCTGTTCGGGGTGGACCTGGCGGTGGCACCCCCCGAGCGGGCGCAGGGGGACGCGTCCGTACGACGGGACAGGCACCGCGCCCCCGTGCGGGGCGGCGCCTTCATCGACGAGTCGACACCCCGTGTCACCTTTCTCGCCCGTGACGGCGCCCGGGGCTGGGGCGACCTGTGCCGGATCGTCACGGCGGCGCACGTGAGCGAGGGCGTCCCGTTGCTGCCCTGGGCCGAGAACCGCGGTGCCGGGCTGACCGTCCTGCTCGGCCCCGCCTCCGACGTCGGCCGCGCGCTCGCCGCGGGCCGCCCGGACCGCGCGGCGAAGCTCCTCGTTCCCTGGCGGGAGGTGTACGGCGACACCCTGCGCCTGGAGGCCGTCTGGCACGGGCGTACCGGCACCGGACCCGGTTCCCTGCGCCTGGCCGCGCGCACCGTCGGCTTCGCCGCCGAACAGCGGATCCGGCCCGTCCTCAGCAACGCCGTCCGGTACGCCGATCCCGGCCAGGGCCCGGTCGCGGACGTCCTGGACGCCGCCCGCCGGCTCGTCCCCGTCGACCCGACGAAGGGGCTGGACTCCGGGGAGGCCTGGCTCAAGGACACGGGAGCGATGCTGGGCGCGGCCGAGCGGATCGTCGAGGCCGCGGGCTACCGGCGCGACACCGCGCACCACCTGCTGGAACAGACGCGGGCGACGGCCGCCGAGTGCCTGGTGGACCCCGAGGACGACCTCGGCATGGGCGCCGTCCACTTCCCCGAGCCGCACCTCGTCGGCGCGGGCCGCCGCACCGCCCAGCGGACGCTGGCCTCCAGGGCGGCGGCCGGGATGGTGCTGCACGGCCACTCCGGGAAGCGCGCCTACTGGGAGCGGATGCACCGGGAACTCGACATCATCGCCCACCACGGCTTCGCCTCGTACTTCCTTACGGTCGCCCAGGTCGTGGACGACGTGAGGGAGATGGGCATCCGGGTCGCGGCCCGCGGCTCCGGCGCGGGATCGCTGGTGAACCACCTGCTCGGCATCGCGAACGCCGACCCGGTCGAGCACGGGCTGCTGATGGAGCGGTTCCTGTCCAGGGAACGGATCGTGCTGCCCGACATCGACATCGACGTGGAGTCCGCCCGCCGGCTGGAGGTCTACCGGGCGATCATCGGCCGGTTCGGCACCGAGCGGGTCGCGACGGTCGCGATGCCGGAGACGTACCGGGTGCGCCACGCCATCCGGGACGTGGGCGCGGCCCTGTCCATGGACCCGGCCGACATCGACCGCATCGCCAAGTCCTTCCCGCACATCCGGGCACGCGACGCCCGGACGGCCCTGGAGGAACTGCCCGAACTGCGGTCGCTGGCACAGGAGAAGGAGCGGTACGGGCGGCTCTGGGAGCTGGTCGAGGCCCTCGACGCCCTCCCGCGCGGAGTCGCCATGCATCCGTGCGGGGTGCTCCTCTCCGACGCCTCCCTGCTCTCCCGTACGCCGGTCATGCCGACCAGCGGCGAGGGGTTCCCCATGGCCCAGTTCGACAAGGACGACGTCGAGGACCTCGGGCTGCTCAAGCTGGACGTGCTGGGCGTGCGGATGCAGTCGGCGATGGCGCACGCGGTCGCCGAGGTGACGCGGGCGACGGGCGAGCGGATCGACCTGGACACGCTGGAGGACGGCGACCCGGCGACGTATCGGCTCATCCAGTCGACCGAGACGCTGGGGTGCTTCCAGATCGAGTCGCCGGGACAGCGGGACCTGGTGGGACGGTTGCAGCCGGCCACCTTCCACGATCTCGTCGTCGACATCTCCCTCTTCCGGCCCGGTCCGGTCGCCGCCGACATGGTGCGGCCGTTCATCGAGGCGCGGCACGGGCGGGCGCCGATCCGGTATCCGCACCCGGATCTGGAGGAGTCGCTGCGGGACACCTACGGGGTCGTCGTCTTCCACGAGCAGATCATCGACATCGTCGCCGTCATGACCGGCTGCGGGCGCGGTGAGGCGGACCGGATCCGGCGCGGGCTGTCGGACCCGGAGTCGCAGGGGCGGATCAAGGTGTGGTTCGCGCAGCACGCGGCGGCCGGCGGATATGACGCAGAAACGATTCGGCGGACCTGGGAGATCATCGAGGCGTTCGGCTCGTACGGCTTCTGCAAGGCGCACGCGGTCGCCTTCGCCGTACCGACCTACCAGTCGGCATGGCTGAAGGCGCACCACCCGGCCGCCTTCTATGCCGGGCTGCTCACGCACGACCCCGGGATGTATCCGAAGCGGCTGCTGCTGGCGGACGCGCGGCGGCGGGGGGTGCCGGTGCTGCCGTTGGACGTGAACAGGTCGGCGGTCGCCCACCGTATCGAACTGGTGTCTGATTCAGAGGGTCCGGGAGACCCAGGAGGTCCGGTGGGGTCAACGGGTTCAGGTGATCCGGGGAGTTCAGGGACCTGGGGACTGCGGCTCGCCCTGTCCGACGTGTACGGCATCACCGAGGCCGAAGCGGCGCGGATCGCGGACGGGCAGCCGTACGCCTCGCTGCTGGACTTCTGGGAACGGGCCCGCCCCAGTCGTCCGCTCGCCACGCGGCTCGCCCAGGTCGGCGCACTGGACGCGTTCGGCGCCAACCGGCGTGACCTGCAACTGCACCTGACCGAACTGCACCGGGGTGCCCGGGGCGCGGGCGGTGGCCAACTCCCCCTGGCGGGTGGGCGCAGGACCGGTTCGGCAGGGCTGCCGGACCTGTCCTCCGCCGAGAAGCTCAGCGCCGAACTGGGCGTGCTGTCCATGGACGCCTCACGCCATCTGATGGACGACCACCGGAGCTTCCTCGACGAACTGGGCGTGGTGTCGGCGCGCCGGCTGCGCGAGACCCGGCACGGCGAGACGGTCCTCGTGGCGGGCGCCAAGGCGGCCACCCAGACCCCGCCGATCCGGTCCGGCAAACGGGTCGTCTTCACCACCCTGGACGACGGCACCGGCCTGGTCGACCTCGCCTTCTTCGAAGACTCCCACGACGCCTGCGCGCACACCGTCTTCCACTCCTGGCTGCTGCTGGTGCGCGGGGTGGTCCAGCGGCGCGGCCCGCGCAGCCTCAGCGTGGTGGGCGCCGCCGTCTGGAACCTCGCCGAACTGCTGGAGGTGCGCCGGGAGGAGGGGCTGGAAGGGGTCGCGGCCCGGCTGGCCGACCCCGGCGGCGTCCCGGACGCGGGGGCCCCTGACGCGGGCGACGACGGCGACGGCCCGGCGCGCAGCCGGCTCGCCGGTTCGGACGGGCTGCCCGCACCGGCGGGCTCGGCCGCCCAGGACGCGATGGAACGGCGTCGCATCCGCATGTCCACGGGGTACGAGATGCACCCCTGGGCCGATCTGCGCCCCGCGGGTGAGGGACCCGCGGTGGGAAGGAAGTTGTGGCACCAGAGTCCGGGGAGTGCGGGATGACCATCCTCTGCGTACGTTTCCAGCTGCCTCCGGCGCACGAGGCCGCCCTGCCGGGGCTGCTCGGGCTGCTGGAGGAGTTCACACCGGTCGTCGAGGCGTTGCCGCCGGACGGGGCACTGGCCGATCTGCGCGGCGCCGAACGGTACTTCGGGCGCAGCGCGGTCGAGCTGGCGTCGGTGATCAGAGTGCGCGCGCTCGCGCTGTACGGGTTCGACTGCGTGACCGGCGCGGGCCCCGGCCCGATGTCGGCCCGTATGGCGCTGCGGACCGCCCGGCCCGGGGTGACCTGCGCGGTCCCCGAGGGTGAGGTGCGGGAGTTCCTCGCCGGCAAGCCCGTCGTCGCGCTGCCCGGTGTCGGTACGGCGACCGCCCGCACCCTGTGCGAGTACGGCCTCGACACCCTCGGCCGGGTCGCCGCCGCACCCCTGTCCACGCTCCAGCGCCTGGTCGGCGCGAAGGCGGGCCGGGAGCTGCACGAGAAGGCGAACGGGATCGACCGCGGCCGGGTCGTCCCGAACGCCGTCTCCCGATCCCTGGCCGCCGAACGCCCCTTCGAGCGCGACGAGCTGGACCCCGACCGGCACCGCCGGGCCCTTCTGGCGGCCGCCGGGGAACTGGGCGCCCGGCTGCGTGCCGTGGAGAAGGTCTGCCGCACCCTGACCCTCACCGTGCGCTACGCCGATCGCTCGTCCACCACCCGCAGCCGCACCCTCGGGGAGCCGACCGCGCACTCGGCGGCCCTGACGAGAACGGCGTACGGCCTGTACGAGGCGCTCGGTCTGCAACGCGCCCGGGTCCGCGCGATCGCCCTGCGCGCCGAGGCGCTCGGTCCCGCCGAACAGGCCTCTCACCAGCTCACCTTCGACCCCGTCGACGAGAAGGTCCGCCGGATCGAGGAGGTGGCCGACCGGGTGCGGGCGAAGTTCGGGCCGGAAGCGGTGAAGCCCGGGACGCTGGCGGCCTGAGGGGCGCCGGCCGCGGCGCGGTCAGTTGGCCCACGGGGGAGTGATCCGGGTCCCGTCGGCCAGCTCCGCCTCCAGACCGATGGACGTGGTGACCCAGGAGAGCGCGGTGCGGTCGGTCGGGTTCTCGACGGCCAGGGTCGCCCCCGGGTTGACGATCACCGTGTCGCCCGCAGTGATCCGCTCGGCGCGGCCGTCGAGCGTGAGGATCAGCTCGCCGACGAGCAGATGGAAGATCTCCTCCCGGTTGACGGTGTGCGCGGGAGCCCTGGTCCCGGCGGGGATCTCGCCCCGCCAGGCGCACAGCTCCTTGCTGCCGGTGCGGGGAGTGGCGTACGAGACGAAGCGGACGCCGTGGATCTCGTGGGTGACGGCGTCGGACGAACGGATGACGGGCACGGGGGCCTCCTGGCGGCTTCTGCCGGATGCGGTGTGGAGGAAACGGTCCAGAAAGTAGTCAAGCTGCTTGACTACTTTGCCTCATGGTCAAGCTCCTTGACCAATCTGTCAAGGATGTTTCAATGCAGACGTGCAGAACTCCGAGGCCCTCGCCCTGTCCGCCGCCCTGCTCACCGCCGCCGGCGAGCTCACCCGGCGCATCAACGACGGGGTCGTCGCCCGTGGGTTCGAGGTGCGGCCCGCCTATGGCTTCGCCTTCACCCGGCTCGCCCCGGGCGGCGCCACGGTCACCGAACTGGGTGTCCACCTCGGGGTCACCAAGCAGGCCGCGAGCCAGCTCGTCGAGGAGCTCGTGCGGAAGGGGTATGCCGAGCGCCGGCCGCACCCCGAGGACGCGCGGGCCCGGCTGATCGTGCTCACCGAGCGCGGCTGGGAGTGCACCCGGGCGGCGGAGGAAGCGGCCGCCGAGGCGGTGCGGGCGTGGTCCGATGTGCTCGGCGAGGGTGAAGTGCGCACTTTGTGCGCTCAGTTGGGGCGCATTGCTCCCAATGGCCCCATTCGGCCCGCTTGGTGACGGCCTATCAGTAGCCAAGGCCGTAGGTGACTACCACTGAAAGTTTTTACTGACGCGTAACTTCACAGTTCAGCTACTCGCCCGTAACTTGACGAGTGAACAGCATCCTCGTGATCCGGGTCACAGGGCGTAAGGCCATCGCACCTCCCCTTGAGCCGCAAGGAGATCACCCGATGCTGCCCTGGAAGCGCGTGCTCGGACCACTCGCCGCACTGCTGCTGGCCGCCACGGCCGCCACCGTCCCCGCCACCGCCGCCCACGCCGACTCCGCCGCCACCGAGACCGCCACCGCCACCGCCTCGGCGAGTGGCTGGAACGACTACGGCTGCAAGCCCTCCGCCGCCCACCCCCGCCCCGTCGTCCTCGTACACGGCACGTTCGGGAACTCGATCGACAACTGGCTGGCCCTCGCCCCCTACCTCACGGTCCGCGGATACTGCGTCTTCTCCGTCGACTACGGCCAGCTGCAGGGCGTCCCGCTCTTCAACGGTCTCGGCCCCATCGACAAGTCGGCCGCGCAGCTCTCCGCCTTCGTCGACAAGGTGCTCGCCGCGACCGGCGCCGCCGAGGCCGACCTCGTCGGCCACTCGCAGGGCGGCATGATGCCGCGCTACTACCTGAAGTTCCTCGGCGGAGCCGCCAAGGTCAACGCGCTCGTCGGCATCGCCCCCGACAACCACGGCACCACACTGGGCGGACTCACCAACCTGCTGCCCTACTTCCCGGGCGCCGAGGATCTGCTCTCGGCCGCGACCCCCGGCCTCGCCGACCAGATCATCGGGTCGGCCTTCCTCACCAAGCTCAACGCGGGCGGGGACACCGTCGCCGGTGTCCGTTACACCGTCATCGCGACCCAGTACGACGAGGTGGCCACGCCGTGGCGCACCCAGTACCTCAGCGGATCCAACGTGCACAACGTCCTGCTCCAGGACCTGTGTCCGCTGGACCTCTCCGAGCACGTGGCGATCGCTCTGTTCGACCGGATCGCCTTCCACGAGGTGGCCAACGCGCTCGACCCGGCCCACGCCACCGCCACCACCTGCGCCTCCGTGTTCAGCTGACGGGCGGATGTTCCGCCGGGGCCTGTCCGACCTGAGCCGCCGGTCAGGCCCCGGAGTCCAGAAGGGAACGGCGGCTCAGCGGCCGTGCCGTCCGCCGGCCGTCGCCCGCCTGCGCACCGACCCGAACAGCAGCGCCGCGCCCAGCGCCAGGACGGCCGCGCCACCCACCACGAGAGACGGGGCGCCGCCGTCGCCGCCGGTCTCCGCGAGGCTCTCGCCGGAACCCGGGCCGGTGCCGGCCGCCTTCGGCTCGTCGGCGCCGGAGGACTGTTCCGCCGTGACCGAGGGCTGCGCTGTGGCCGACGGACCGGCCGTGGCCGACGGCCCGGTGGTCGGGTCCGCCGTCGTGGACGCGTCGTCGTCCCCGTGACCGTGGTGCTCGACCGTCGACTTGTCGGCACCGTCCTCGATCTGCTCCTCGGAGGGCGCGGAAGCGGAGGGCGCGGCACTCGCACCCGTCCCCGCACCCGTGCCCGTCCCGGCGCCCGTGCCCGCGAACGTGACGTCCGAGCAGGAGTAGAACGCCTCCGGGCTGTCCGAGCGCTGCCAGACCGCATACAGCAACTGCCTGCCGGAACGCTCGGGCAGGGTCCCGGGGAAGGTGTAGAAGCCGCCCGCGGCCACCGGGTCGGTGGCCGTCGCCACCGGGTGCGCCAGATCCAGGTCGGACCAGCGCAGCGGCTCGGCCGCGTCGTAACCGGCCTTGGTGAGATAGACCTTGAAGGTGCCCTTGTGCGGGGCGGTCACCCGGTACCTGAAGGTGTACGAGCCGCTGCCCACGCTCGTCGCCGGCCAGTCGGCGCGGGCCAGGTCCAGGCCCTTGAACTCCGCGTTGTTCGCGCTGCACAGGTGGCCGTCCGGGATCAGCTCCTGGTGGCGCCCGTTCGCGTCGCCGATACGGATGCCGTTCCAGTCGTACAGCGCCTGCGTCCCGCCCGCCGCGACCGCGGCCCTGCAGGCGTCCGACTTCGGGCTCTCCGGACCTTCCGCGTAGCACTGCGCGACCCGGCTGACCGGATCGCCCATCGAGCCGTGCGCGGCCGCGGGAGCGGCGGACAGCAGGGCCAAGGCCGGCGGGACCAGTCCGACGGCGGCGACGGCGGCGACGGTGGCGGCCTTGCGGCGTGCGGGCATGGGGGAACTCCTCGGAACCGGAACAGGTGGTGGCCTGATGTGCGCCGGAACCAAGAAACCGCGAAATCACCCGCTCGGCACGGTCCGTGACGATCTTTAGGGTCGCCTTAAGGAAGCGCTGAGACTGGGATCAGGTAGGTAGCGTTCAGGGCATGACGAGCGAGGAGATCCGGCCCGCCACGGCGGCCGACGTACCGGCCGTGAAGGCCGTGACGGACGCGGCGTACACGCACTACATCGAGCGCATCGGACTGGTGCCGCAACCCATGGAGGCGGACCACGCGGCGAACGTGGCCGCGGGAAAGGTGTTCGTGACCGACGGCCCGGCCGGTGGCGCGGTGACCGGCCTCGTGGTCGTCGAGGCGTTCCCGGACCACCTGTTCCTCGACAGCATCGCGGTCCGCCCCGACGCCCACGGCAGGGGCGTCGGGCGGCGGCTGCTGCAATTCGTGGACGCACACGCGCGTGCGCTGGGCCTGCCCGAAGTCAGGCTCCACACGCACGCGATGATGTGGGAGAACCAGAGGATCTACCCCAAGTACGGCTACGAGGTCGTGGAGCGGCGTACCGACGGGCCGTACGACCGCGTCCACTACCGCAAGCGACTCGGCTGAGCGCGGCTCGATGCGCGGGACACGGCGACGCAGGCGGCGGTCAGCCGTCCGGCCACCAGGTGCGGGCGATGTCCTTGCGCACCTCGGGGCGTCCGGCGGGCCGTTGTTCTTCGACCTCGTCGCGGATCCGGCGGGAGTCCGTCTTCCTCAGGGGCTTCTGCACGGTCGTACGGCGCATGGCTGCCTCCTTCAGGAACTACCGTCATCCGCGTTCTCACGGAGGTAGACCCTTTCCGGGAGACTTCCCCATCGGCCCCCGTTCTGTCAGTGGCGGCTGTCACGATTCGAGTGTCAGTGGTAGGTGTCACTCTTGGGCACATGAGCGAAAAGAGTGACGAAACGACTTCGCCCCGTGTCGACTGGGACACGGCCGCGGCCGTCTTCGACGAGGAGCCGGACCACGGCCTGCGTGACCAGGAGGTGCGCGCCGCCTGGGACCGGCGACTGCGCGGCTGGCTGCCGGAGCGCGCCTGTGACGTTCTCGACCTGGGCTGCGGCACCGGCAGTCTGTCGCTCCTCGCGGCCGAGCAGGGACACCGCGTGACGGGGGTCGATCTGTCCCCGCCCATGATCGATCTGGCCCGCGCCAAACTCGCCGGGCGTGACGCGGTGTTCCTCCTCGGTGACGCCGCGGAGCCCCCGGTCGGGGAGCGGTGCTTCGACACCCTGCTCGTCCGGCATGTTCTGTGGACCCTGCCCCACCCCGCCCGGGTCCTGCGGCACTGGCGCGGTCTGCTGCGCCCCGGCGGGCGGCTCGTGCTGATCGAGGGCGTGTGGGGGACCGTCAGCCCGGTCGGCATACCGGCGGACCGGCTGACCGCCCTGCTGGCCCCGCTGACCGACCACGCGCGCGTGGAGCGGCTGTCGGAGGACGCGCAGCTGTGGGGAGGGACGGTGACGGACGAGCGGTACGCGGTGGTGGCGACGGTGTGAGCACCCGGCGGTGGGAGAGCCGGGACCGGGCGAGCTCCCGGCCGGGCAACCTCCCTGCCGTCCGCGCTCCCGGCAGGGCGAGCGCACGGCCGGCCGCCCCTGCCGGGGTCCGGCCGCCTCGTCCTCTCATGCCAGCAGCGACTCCAGGCCGCCCTCGACGGTGGCCAGGGCCTCCAGCTCGTCGAGGGCGGCCATCGCGGCGGCCGCGGCCGCCGGATCCCGCCCGGCCAGCCCGCTCTCCTCGAACTCGTCCTCGTCCAGCCGCCGTACGTCCGTCCCGTCGGCGGATCGCCACAGGTCCAGGTCGAGATCCTCGACGACCAGTTCGCCGCCGGACAGCGCGGCCGGGCGGGTGACGTCGCAGTACCAGCCCTTCAGGGCGCCCGTCGCGTCGCGGACCTCCTTGATCGCGTACCAGCGGTCCCGCCAGTAGTACTCGGTGAAGACGTCACCCGCCTCGAAGCGTACGAAGCCGAAGTCGCGTACGCCGTCACCGGCCCAGGGGGCGCGCACGGCGATCCGGGTGCCGTCGTCGGACAGCAGCTCGGCCGCGTAACGGATCTTCGTCCGGCCGCCTTTGACGAGGACGACGTCCACCGGACGCCTCGCCTCAGCCGAGTTCACGGACATGCCGTACCTCCGTCGCGCTGATCTCGTACCCGAACCACTTGTTGATCGCGAGCATCGGCCCGTTGTCCGCGTCGTTGCCCGTGTACGCCTCCGTGTACCCCGCGGCGCGGGCCCGGTGCAGCGAGTCGTTCTTGACGAGCTTGGCCAGGCCCCGGCCCCGGTGGGTGCGGGCGGTGCCGGTCATGCCGGTGGCGTACCGGCCGGGGCCGTGGGTGTGGGCCACGCTGAAGGCGACGGGGCGGCCGTCGGCCACGGCGACCGAGGTCAGCTCCGGGTCCAGGTGGGGATGCTTCCAGTGCTCGTCGACCCAGGCCCGGTAGTCGGTGAACTCGGTCGCGATGTCACCCGGCTCGTCCGAACCCGCCTCCGCGTCCAGCACGAACAGCGGGCGCGGGTCGTCCGCGAAGTCGGCGGCCGTGCGGAGCTCGACGCCGGGTGGGGGATCCTCGAGCGGCGGCAGCGTGGCGCGGGCCAGGTCCAGGTGGAGGAAGTGAGCGGAGCGGCTCGGCCGGTAGCCGTGTCCCTCGGCGAAGGTCCGGTTGGCCGGCTCGTCCAGGACCCAGGCGAACAGCTTCACCGCGCCGTGGGCCGCCAGATGCTCCTCGGCGGTGCGGACCAGCAGGGTGCCCGCGCCGCGCCCGGTGCGCGCGGGGTCCACGTACACGTTGAGGGACCCCTGGCCGGGCTCCGGGCTGTCCTGGGCGAGGCTCACCTGGGCCGTGCCGATGATCTCGCCGTCCTCCACCGCGACCAGCTTGCGCGCGTGGGCGCCGGGGTGGGACAGGGAGAGGCTGTGCAGCACGGATGCAGGGCTGAAGAACACGTGGGGCAGGGCGAGATGCCGGACCCGGATGAAGCCCTCGACGTCGGCAGACGTGCCGGGCCGCAGATCGCGCACGATGATGGTCATGTGGGTTCACGCTACGGTCGGGCGGCGCCCGTACGCCTCCCCTTTTCGCCGCCCGCCCGCGCTCCCGTTCTCCGGCGGGTGCGGGACAATCGGCCCGTGACCTTGAAGATCCACATCGATGAGAGCGCCGCCCCCTACGAGCAGGTGCGGGCGCAGATCGCCGAGCAGGCCCGGTCGGGAGCGCTGCCGGTCGGGTACCGGCTGCCGACGGTGCGGGGGCTGGCCGAGTCGCTCGGGCTCGCCGCGAACACCGTCGCCAAGGCCTACCGGGCGCTGGAGGGGGACGGGGTGATCGAGACCCGGGGACGTAACGGCACGTTCGTCGCTGCGGACGGATCCGCGGCGGAGCGGGAGGCGGCCGGTGCCGCGCAGGCCTACGCCGAGCGGGTGCTGCGGCTGGGGCTGACCGAGGAGCAGGCGTCAGCCGCCGCACGGGACGCCCTGCGGGCGGCCTACGGGCGGTGATCAGCGGTGTCCCGCGGGCGGTGCTCGGCGGTGTCCCGCGGGCGGTGCTCGGCGGTGTCCCGCGGGCGGTGATCAGCGGTGTCCCGCGGGCGCTGATCGGCGGTGGGCCGTGAGCGGCGAGAGGCGCTGTGCCGTGTCGCCGGGCCGGGTGTGTGCGGCGCTGTGCCGTGTCGCCGGGCCGGGTGTGTGCGGCGCTGTGCTGTGCCGCCGGGCCGGCGTGTGCCTGCGGGACCTGGTGCGTCCGGGTGCCGCAGGCCGGTCGAACGGCGCGGTGCTCAGCGAGGTGTGGCGAGCGCGCCCGGCGTGCGCGTCGCCCGCAGCCCCGCCCGTAGCGCCGTCCGCCCGAACAGTGCCGCGTTCTCCACCGCCGCGCCGCCGGGGTCGTTGTTGAAGTACGCGTACACGTCGGCGTCGTCCGGCCAGGTCGTCGCGATGCGGTCCAGCCAGGTCTCCAGGGCGCGGCGGCCGTAGTGCGGCCAGGGGTGGGCACGGCCCTGGTGGAAGCGGACGTACCCCCAGTCGGTGGTGCGCCACAGCGGGGTGACCGGGCGGGAGCGGACGTCGGCCCAGCACAGGGCCGCGCTCCGTGCCTCGAGGACGTCCCGTGTCCCGGGCGTCCACCACGACTCGTGACGTGGCTCCACCGCGACGCGCGTACCCGGTGGGAAGCACGACAGACAGGCGTCCAGCAGCATGGCGTCGGCCCGCAGGGTGGGAGGCAGCTGGAGCAGCACCGGGCCGAGGCGGGCGCCGAGCCCGGCCGCGTGGCTCATCAGGCGCTGTACCGGCTCCCCGGGGTCCTTCAGCCGCTTGATGTGGGTCAGATAGCGGCTGGCCTTCACCGCGACCACGAAGTCCGGCGGTACGCGGTCGGCCCAGGACGCGAACGTCTCCCGTGAGGGCAGCCGGTAGAAGGCGTTGTTGATCTCCACGGTGGCGAAGTGCCCGGTGTACTCCTCCAGCCACCGCCGCACGGGCACGCCGGCCGGGTACAGGACGCCCTTCCAGTCCTTGTACTGCCAGCCGGACGTGCCGACGTACAGCGTCATACCTCCATCAAACACCTACAGGTACAGTCCCGCGTCCGACCGTCCCCGGGGCTCCGGCAGCGAGGTCGGGGAGGTGCCCCGGCGCAGGGCGTACAGCTCCGCCAGGGTCGCGCCCTCGCGGTCGACGCCCTCCTCGGTGCCGAGCCAGTCCACGGCCTCACGGCGGGTCAGCCGGCCGACCTCGATACGGGCCAGACAGCGGCCGGGGCGCACGACGGCGGGGTGCAGGCGCTCCAGGTCCTCGTTGGTCGTGACCCCGACCAGGACGTTGCGCCCCTGGCCGAGGAGGCCGTCGGTGAGGTTCAGCAGCCGGGACAGGGCCTGGCCCGCCGTGTGCTTGGCCTCGCCGCGGATCAGCTCGTCGCAGTCCTCCAGGAGCAGCAGCCGCCAGCGGCCCTTTCCGCTGCCGTCCTCCTCGCCGATCGCGATGTCCATCAGATAGCCGACGTCGGAGAAGAGCCGCTCGGGGTCCAGGACGCAGTCCACCTGGCACCACTCCCGCCAGGAGCGGGCCAGGGTGCGCAGCGCCGAGGTCTTGCCGGTGCCGGGCGGGCCGTGCAGCAGGAGCAGCCGGCCGGCGATGTCCTCCGGGGTCGTCCCCATCAGCTGGTCCATCGCCTCGGCGACGGGCGCCGTGTAGTTGGGGCGCACCTCGTCCCAGGTGCCCGCGGAGATCTGCCGGGTGGTGCGGTGCGGGCCGCGCCGGGGCGAGACGTACCAGAAGCCCATGGTGACGTTCTCCGGCTGCGGTTCGGGTTCGTCCGCCGCCCCGTCGGTGGCCTGGTCGAGCACCTGTGCGGCCAGTTCGGCGGTGGTCGCGGTGACCGTCACGTCGGCGCCCCGGTTCCAGCGGGAGACCAGCAGCGTCCAGCCGTCGCCCTCGGCCAGGGTGGCGCTGCGGTCCTCGTCGCGGGCGACCCGCAGCACGCGGGCGTGCGGCGGCAGCAGGGTCGCGCCGGAGCGTACGCGGTCGATGTTCGCCGCGTGCGAGTACGGTTGCTCGCCCGTCGCGAAGCGGCCGAGGAACAGCGCGTCGACGACATCGGACGGCGAGTCGGAGTCGTCGACGTTGAGCCGGATCGGCAGAGCGTCGTGCGGGGGTACGGACATGCCGCCATGATCCGGCACAGGGGCGTCCTGCGCACCCGGTTTCCGCAGTGCGCGAGGTACGCCCGGTGGGTCGGTCATGGCGGATATGCCGGATGTGTGGCACGGGTCCGGTCCGTCGTGCGTGGCCCCGACAGGCTCGGGCCGGGGCCACTTCTCACACCGGTCGCCGGAGCCCGCGGGTCCGCCGCACCACCGCGTACCCCTTGGTCAGCGCCCGGTCCCTGGCGAACGTCCGGCCGATCGCCCGGCCGTCGAGGAGCCGTTCGAACTCCTCGGCGTCCGTGGCGCGCCGTACCGTCACCCGCCGCAGGGCGTACGGCCCCTGGGCGCGGCGGGCGAGGGAGTTGCCCACGGCGAGCGCCTGGGCGAACCCGTGTCCGCGCACAGCCGTGCGCACCCGGCGGCTGGAGTAGCCGTACGGGTAGGCGAACGACGCGGGCGGGGCGCCCAGTTCGCCGGTGACGATGTCCCGGGAGCGGATCAGCTCGGCGTCCAGCCGGGCGTCGCCGACCTGGTCGAGCTGCGGATGGGTGTGGCTGTGGCCGCCGATCTCGACGCCGGACTCCGCCAGTCGGCGCACCTGCCGCCAGTCCAGCATGGTGTCCGGGCCGCCGCCGGTGTCGTGGGCGCCCCGGATCCAGCCGGTGGTGACGAACAGGGTGGCCGGGAAGCCGTGTCGCGTCAGCGCCGGGAGGGCGTGCCGGTGCACGCCCTCGTAGCCGTCGTCGAAGGTGATCAGGACGGGGCGGACCGGCAGCGGGCGCCCGGTCCGCCAACGGGCCGCCAGGTCGGCGGTGGTGAGCGGGGTGAGACCCCGGTCCGCGATCACCGCCAGCTGCTCGGCGAACGCCTCGGGTGTGACCGACAGGGTGCGGGTGGCGTCGTCCGGGTCGGCGGTGACCGCGTGGTACATGAGGATCGGCACCCGCGCCCGCGTCATGCGGCCCGCTCCACCTGGTCCACGGAGACCGGCACCACGGCGAACGTCGTCCCCGCCCGCCGTGCCCGCATGCTGCCGACCGCGTATCCGCCGGCCGCCGTCAGCACCCCGGCGACGATCGCGGCCGCCCGCCGGACCCCGCCGGGCCTGGCCAGCAGCTGGTCACGCAGTCCGCGGACCACACCGGCGGGCAGCACCCGGGTGGTGTACCGGCGTTCGGACTCCAGCCCCTTGTCGGCGCCGACGCTGCGGGCGACGAGCGCTTTGGACAGGCCCTCGGCGTAGGTGCGCGTGCGGAAGTACCCGAAGTGCTCACGGGCCTCGGGCACCTTGTGGTGGATCACCGCGCGGTCGTCCATCAGCAGGATGGCGTCGGGTCTCGCCCGGCTGAGCCGGATGCACAGATCCGTCTCCTCGCCGCCCATCGGGCGTTTGCTGCCGTCGCGTCCGATGCCGGTGGCGAAGCCGCCCACGAAGTCGAACGCGGTACGCCGGAACGAGGCGTTGCCGCCGAGGATGTTGCGCACCCGGACCCGGCCGGGCGGCAGGCCCCGGTAGGAGCAGCCCACCACCCAGTCGAACTCCTCCGGGAACCAGTCGGGCCGGCGGCCGGAGGACCAGACGGGCACCGCCCGGCCGCCCACGGCGAGGACCCGGGGATCGGAGTACGGGTCGGCGAAGCGGCGCAGCCAGTCCCGTTCGGCGACGGCGTCGTCGTCGAGGAAGGCGACGATCTCGCCCCCGGAGGCGGCGATGCCGGTGTTGCGGCCGGCCGACAGACCGCGCGGGCCCGCGTTGCGCAGCACCCGCACCTCGCCGGTCTCCTTGTACTCGCGGCTCAGCCGGTCCAGGAGCGTCGGGTTGTGGTCGACGACGAGCAGGGTCTCCAGGGCCGGGTGGGTCTGCGCCCGCACCGAGGCGACCGCCGCGAGGATGTCCTCCCAGCGGTCCTCGGTGTACGCACAGATGACGACGGAGACGTCCATCGTGCTCAAGACACCTCTCCCCGCACCGAGTCGAGCATCGGCGAGCGACGGACCAGGCGGCGCAGCGCACGCCGGTTGGACCGCTCCCCGAGGATCACCCGCAGTACGCGCAGCCCGTCGCGGACGGCGCGCAGGTTGCTGACGCCGTGGATGCGCAGATACTCGTGGCTGGGGATCTCCTGCACCTTCAGCCCGGCCTTGACGACCCGGATGTTCATCAGGGTCTCGACCTCGAAGCCGGTGCAGTCCAGCTCGATCTTGTCCAGGCAGTGCCGCCAGAACGCGTTGTAGCCATAGCACAGGTCGGTGTAGCGGGCGCCGAACTTGCGGTTGACGATGGCGCACAGGACCCCGTTGCCGAGCCGGCGGACGAAGGTCATGTCGTCGGTGCCGCCGCCGTTGGCGAAGCGGGAGCCCTTGGCGAAGTCCGCGCCCGAGACCAGGGCGGAGACGTACGACACGATCTCGTTGCCGTCGGCCGAGCCGTCCGCGTCGACCATCACGATGATGTCGCCGCTGCACGCCTCGAAGCCGGTGATCAGGGCGTCGCCCTTGCCCCGGCCCTGCTGCCCGACGACCTTGACGCCCGGCCACAGTTCGCGCGCGACCTGGACGGTGTCGTCGGTGGAGTTGCCGTCGACCAGGACCACTTCGTGGATCCAGTCCGGCAGGGTCCTGAACACGTAGGGAAGGTTCTCGGCCTCGTTCATCGCGGGGATGACCACGCTCACCGGTGGCGCGATGGCCAGGTGAGAGGAGATGGGCCGGTACTTGCCGACGGTCGACGGTCCTTCGAGATCCTGGCCCGATGTCGCCGGCTGAAGAACGGAACTCATGGGTCTGGTCCCTCTCGTCCGGTGGGCCGCCCGCCCCACGGGCGGCCCGGAATCCACGTCCGGTTCGAAAGGGGGGTTCCTCACCCATGGCGGAGTGATCTCCGCGCAGACACGGGTGAGCTGGCAAAGCTGATCGGCCGCCGGTGAGAAGACGGCAGCCGACCGCGCGGCACGGCCCGGTCACACTTGCGGTCACCGAGCACGGCACCCCCCTACCGCGCTCCCGCCCCGATACCGCCGCGGTCCCTGAGCCCTCCCCTGGAGCCGTTGCCGACGGTCCGATGCGAGTGAGATGTATGACGGTATTGATGATTACGCCCGGATGGCAAGCCCTTGGTATCGCACTTACCTTTTTGTTCGTTTGACCGTTACAGAATGATGCGTCCCCTCGGCAGGAATGCGCACCGAAATGGACACAAGTGTTCCCCGGAGGTCACGGAAACCTCCGGGGAACGGTGGTTCGGATCAGTACCGCAGGGCTCACCGGATCGTCTTGGGAAGCATGTTCGGCGAGCCCGAGCCCGAGCCCGAGCCGGGGCCGGTGACCGCGTTTCAGGTCGCGCCGTTCACCAGGGCCGTGGCCACCTGGGGCGGAGTGGCCGAGGTGTGGCTCGGCAGGTGGGCCGCGCGTAGGTGACACCGCTGGTGATGGAATTGCGCACCGCCGTGTCCGGCGTGGTGGACGCGCCGCCGCCGAGCGAGAGGTTGGCGACCGAGGGGCCCGAGCCGGAAAGTCTTGGCATGGACACTTCCGATCAACGCGCGTAGGCGCTACGACAGTTGTGGCAGAGATCCTGCTAAAGGAGGTTCCATGAGACGTTCCCGACTTGTCGTATTCGTGAGCTCACTCCTCCTCGCCCTCGGCACCGCCCTCACCGGGGCGGCATCGGCGCAGGGCGCCCAACTCGCGGCCACAGGTGGGTATGTGGCGCTGGGGGACTCCTACTCCTCCGGTGTCGGCGCGGGCAGCTACATCAGCTCGAGCGGCGACTGCAAGCGCAGCACCAAGGCGTATCCGTACCTCTGGAACGCCGCACACACCCCCTCGACGTTCACCTTCGCGGCCTGCTCGGGCGCCCGAACGGATGAAGTTCTGGCGAGTCAGCTCGGCGGCCTGAACTCCTCGACCGGCCTGGTCTCCATCACCGCCGGCGGCAACGACGCGGGCTTCGCCGACGTCATGACGACCTGCGTCACCGGCTCCGACAGCACCTGTCTGTCCCGCATCGACACCGCCAGGGCCTACGTCGACTCGACACTCCCCGGCAAACTCGACACCGTCTACAACGCGATCCGCGCCAAGGCGCCCAACGCGCGCGTTCTCGTCATCGGCTACCCCCGCTTCTACAAGCTCGGCACGGTCTGTCCGGGCCTGTCCGAGGCCAAGCGCTCCGCCATCAACAACGCGGCCGACTATCTCGACGCCGCGACCGCCAAGCGCGCCGCCGCCCACGGCTTCGCCTTCGGTGACGTCCGCACCCCGTTCGCCGGCCACGAGATCTGCTCCGGCAGCTCCTGGCTGCACAGCCTCAACTGGCTGAACATCGGCGAGTCCTACCACCCGACCGCGTCCGGCCAGTCGGGTGGCTACCTGCCGGTCCTGAACAGCGCCGCCTGATCCGTCACTCCGAAGTGGAAGGTGAGGGGGAGGCCCCGTCCGTCGGGGTCTCCGTCTCGCAGGTGACGGAGAACGGCACCGAGTTCGACGTCGACTTCACCGGATCCCGCACCTCGACCGCGATCGAGTTCTGGTACGTCCCGCTCTCGGCGTACGTCGACACGATCACCTTGTCCTGCTTGGACTTCCCGCCGCCCGAGGAGAAGTCGAGCGTCTTCCAGGTCTGCCCGGAGAGCTCGCCGTCCTTGGACACCCAGCGGTAGGACACCGTCGCGGGCAACCGTCCCACCGTGATCGTCGCGGTGAACGCGGGCGCGTCGGCGTCCGGCGGCGGACAACTGCCCGAGTAGTCCGTGTTCGCGCCGCTGACGGTGACCGCGACGGTCTGCGCCGGGGCCTCGGAGCTCTCGCTCTCGCTCGGACTCGGACTCGGGCTCGGCGGCTCGCTGCTCCGCTCGCTCGACTCCGGCTTCGTCGGCGGCGAACTCAGGATCTCCGTACCGCTGTCGGTGACCCCGCCGCCGGCGTCACCGCCGCCGCCGTCACCGTGGTTCAGCAGTCCGTAGGTCAGCCCGGCGACCGCCAGGGCCAGCGCCGCCACCCCGGCCACGAGGACCACACCGGCGCGCCGGCTCCGGTCGTCCGGCTTCGCCGAGCCGGTGGTCGCCGGGGCGGCCGTCCAGGACTGGGGCGGGGTGGTGGCCGTCGGTTCCTGGCGGAGCGGCTCGGCCGGTGTGGAGGCCGTCGGCACATACGGCGCGTACGGCGCCGGCGGCGTCGAACGGACCGGGTCGCCGTAGGGCGCGCCGCCCGCGGCGACGAGCCGCAGGTCCTGCTCGGCCCGGTCGGCCGGCAGCCGCTCGGCCGGATCCTTGCGCAGCAGACCCTCGATCACGGGCGCGAGCGGCCCGGCCCGGCGCGGCGGCGGCAGTTCCTCGTCGACGATCGCGCGCAGGGTGCTCAACGGGGTGTCGTAGCGGAAGGGGGAGTTGCCCTCGACCGCCGCGTACAGCAGCACACCCAGCGACCACAGGTCCGACTCGGGCCCGGGCGTGCGCCCCAGCGCCCGCTCCGGCGCGAGGAACTCGGGGGAGCCGATGACCTCGCCGGTCATGGTCAGCGCGGAGGTGCCCTCCACGGTCGCGATACCGAAGTCGGTCAGCACCACCCGGCCGTCGTTCGACATCAGTACGTTCGCCGGCTTCACGTCCCGGTGCAGCACTCCGGCCTGGTGCGCGGCCCGCAGCGCCGACAGCACCTCGGCGCCGATGTGCGCGGCCCGCGCCGGTTCGAGCGGGCCCTCGGCGTCCAGCAGTTCGGCGAGGGAGATCCCGCGCACGATCTCCATGACGATCCACGGCCGCCCGTCCTGGGTGGCCACGTCGTACACCGTGACGACGTTCCGGTTCGCGACCCGGGCCGCCGCCCAGGCCTCCCGCTCCAGCCGGGCGTACATCCGCTCGACGTCCGAGGCGGCCAGCCCGTGCGGCGCGCGCACCTCCTTGACGGCGACCTCGCGGTGCAGCACCTCGTCACGGGCCCGCCACACCGTTCCCATGCCGCCCTCGCCGAGCGGGGTCAGCAGGCGGTAGCGGCCCGCGATCAGACGTTCACTGCCCGGTTCTTCGGACACCGCGCCCCCATTTCGCTCTTCGCATCCGGGCGAAAACCTCCCCAACCCCACAAACGTAGCTCAGCCGAGTACGGATGCCGCCCCCTTGAGCACCAGTCCGGCGCCGAGGGCCACCACGAGGAACGCGGACCACAGGGGCAGGTTGCGGCGGACCAGCGACACGACCGGGTGGGTCGTCCAGCGGGGCTGCCGGTCCAGGAGACCGGTCGCCCGGGTGCCCAGCCTGACGACGGCGAACCCGGCGGCGGTCAGGGTCAGTGCGAGCCCGATGCCGTACGCGACGACGAGCAGCAGCCCGAACCAGGCGTGCCCGAGCGCCGCCGCGCCGACCAGCACGACCACGGCGGACGGACTGGGGACCATGCCGCCGGCGAAGCCGAGGAGGAGCGTGCCGCGCAGGGTGGGGGCGACGGCGTGGGTGTGGGTGCGGCCGCCGTGGCTGTGTGTGTGCGGCCGGCCGTGATCGTGACGGTGGTCGTGGTCGTGCGTGTGCTCGTGGGGCCGGTCGTGATCGTGGTCGTGTGTGGGCTCGTGGTCGTGGCCGTGGTCCTGATGGGCATGGGTGTGCGGGGTGGGGGCGCCGACCAGGGCGAGTTGACGGTCGGGGGTCTTCACGGGCTCGTGGGTGTGGGGCCGGCCGCCGTCGGGGTGCGGGTGGGAATGGCCGCCGTCGGGGTGGGGATGCGGATGGGGGTGGGTGTGGCCGTGCGGACCGCCGGGGTTCCGGCCGCGCCAGGCCCGTCGTGCGAGGCTCGCGCCCGCGAACAGCACCAGCGCGCCGCTCGCGAGGCCGAGCCAGGCGATCACCGACGGCGCCGCGGCCGAACCGGCGGTGACGAGGAGGCCGAGGGCGACGACGCCCAGGGTGTGGGTGACGGTGACCGAGGCGGCGAGCGGGAGGACGTCCTTCATCCGGGCCTTGCCGCCCCGCGCGGCCGCCGTCGCCGCCATGATGGTCTTGCCGTGACCGGGCGCGACCGCGTGCATCGCGCCGAGGCCGATGGCGATCACCAGGGCCAGCGCGGCGAAGCCGACGGTGAGGTGCTGCCGGGCGACCAGGTCGTCCAGGGCCCGCGTCCAGCGGTCGGCGCCACGCGGCAGCACGGACGCGGCCGGCGCGTCCCGGTCCTCCTCCACGAGGGCCGCGCCACCGGGCCGCACCCGCAGGGACGCGGTCGAGGTGTCCGCCGGGGAGGACAGCAACTCCTTGGGATAGCTGGTGAGTTCGCCCGAGACCGACTTCTTCGGTACGTCGGAGCCGGCGAGCGTCATGCGGTCGCCGCGCGCGGTGATCTCACGCCAGCCGGGCCCGGAGGAGACGCCCTCGCTATGGAAGGTCAGGGCGAGGCCGTCCTCGCCGCCGGACACGTCCGACGCCTCGGGCAGCGGAGCGGTCAGCCGGCACTCGACCCGCAGGGTGTTGAGCCCCGCCTGGCCGGGCCGTACGACCGCCTTGCCCGCGCCCGCCGTGAGGGTGACGGCACGACCGTCCACGGTGAGCCTGCTGCCGCTCGCGGCCGTCGCGCACCGCTGCCGGGCCCACTCGGTCATCCCGAGCCGTTCGATGTCCGGCTTCGCCTGGGTCGCCGGGATCTCGGCGAGGTCCTCGACGTGGTCGACGCGGAGTTGTCCCGGGGCGGCGACGAGACCGTCGTAGCGGTTGACGGTGAAGTTGCCGAGGGGGTGCGCGCTCGCGCCGGCGGAAGGAACCAGCACGAGCGCGCAGCCGGCCGTGAACACGGCCGCGCAGGAGGCGAACAGACGACGGGAACTCACTTGCTCGCCTCCAGCGTCTTGAGCGCCGTACGGGCCGCGCGGGCGCCCAGCGGGGAGAAGCCCGGGTTCAGCTTCAGGGCGGCGGCGAGGTGGGTACGGGCGTCGGCGGGGTGGCCGGTGGCCTTCTCGATCACACCGCGGTGGTAGAGGAAGGACGCGTTGTGGTAGCCGGTGGCCGTGGCCTGCCGCGCGTAGGGAAGGGCCTCCGCGTCCTTGCCGTTGACGTGCAGGGCCCAGGCGAGGGCGTCCGCCGTGTGCACGGTGTGCCGGCGGGACCAGTCGTCGCGGGCCGCGCGCAGGGCGGTCGCCCGGTCGCCGTGGTCGGCCGCGGCCAGCGCGGTGTCGAGGTCGGCGTTGACGCCGTTGGCGCGGGCTATGGCCGTCCACGCGTCGACGAGGAGGTACTGGTTCTCGGCCTTCGCCGTGTCACCCTCGCCGCCCCGCGCCTCGTACAGCTCGCCCAGCTCCACCAGCGGTCCGGGGAGCGGGTACCGCTCGACGATCAGCTCCAAGCCCGCGATCGCCTCGGCCTGTCGGCCGCTCGCCGCCTGGGCGCGGGCCCGGCCCTCCAGCGCGGGGAGGTAGTTCTCGTCGGCGGCCAGGGCACGGGCGTAGTGGGTGAGCGCCGTGGTGTAGTCGCCCTGGTTCCAGGCGAGTTGGCCGAGCTGACTGGCGACGTAGGCGATGTCGCCGGGTGAGGTCGAGGCGGCGAGCGCCCGGTCCAGGACCCGGCGAGCGGTGGTGACGTCGCCGCGCAGTTCGTGGACGTACGCGAAGCGGGTGAACACCGGTACGCCCGGTCGCCGTTCGTCGGCCGACTTCACGGCTTCCTCGGCGTCGTCGTAACGGCCGAGCTCGACGAGGGCGTCGATACGGGAGCACAGGGCGCGTTCGCTGTACGGGTTCTGCTTCAGCGTCCGGTCGGCGAAGTCCAGGGCGTGCGCGAAGTCGTGCCGGGCGGCGGCGAGGGCGGCCCGGCCGGCGAGCGCCTGGTCGTTGTCGGGGCGCAGCGAGAGGGAGCGCTTGAGGGCCTGCTCGGCCTGGGGGTAGCGGGAGGGGTCGCCCTTGGTGCGGGCCTGCTCGACGTAGGCGAGCCCGAGGGTGGCCCAGCCGCCGAAGTCCCTCGGCTGGGTGCGGAGGTGGGCCTGGAGCGCGGTGATGCTCGAGTCGAGGTCGCCACTGGCGAGCAGCCCGGGGGAGACCGCCGCCGCGGTCGCCACGGGTACGTTCCGCCCGTCGTGGACCGCCCCGAGCGCGACCGCGCCCGCGGTGAGCGCGACGGCCAGCATCGCTGCGCAGGCGCTGAGCTGAGCGGCCCGCCAGCGACGCCCGGCAGCCCCCGCCCGCCGCACGGCGGCGACCCGCTCGTCGGCGCCGGTCTCGACGTCGGTATCGGCGACGGCCTCGACCTCGGCATGGGCGACGGAGCCGGCCCCGGCCCCCGTCTCAACCTCGGCTACGGCTCCGGCGCCGCCATCGCCATGGACGACGGTGTCGGCTTCGGCGGCGACATGGGCGCCGGCCTCGGCGTCCACATCCGCATCGGACCCGGGCCCGGCGTCGCCATCGGCGACGGTGGCGGTCCCGGCCCCGGTAGCGGACTCGGTGGCGGTACGGGTGTCGGCGTCAGCGGACCCGGGCTTCGCCCCGGTCACGCTCCGCGTGGTGGTGGCTGCCCCGGAATCCGGTCCGGTGGTCCGCACCGGGTGTCCCGGATCCGCGACGGGCCTGCCGGAGTCCGGTTCGCCGGTGGCCGGCTTGCCGGTGGTCGGTGCCGGTCGGGCGGAGGCCCGTCGGGTGGGCTCCGGTTCGCCGTCGTTCGTCCGCGGGGACATGCCCTCTCCTAGGTCGCCTGGGGTCGTTCAGCCTGCTCACACAGGGGCGGCGCGGCCCGCGCCGTGGGGGATTGGTACGCGGGCCGCGCCAGTCGGTGGGGCAGGGCCGGGGAGCGCAGGATTCTCCCCGGCCCGCTCAAGGGGTGGGCCTAGTAGGCCCGCCGCCGCCCGCGCCACCACATCAGGCCGCCGCCGATGAGGAGGATGCCCGCCGCGCCGGCGCCCGCGGAGGACGCGATCAGCGCGGTGTTGCTGTCGGAGCCCGTGAGGGCGTCGCCGAGCTGGCTGCGGACGTCGGCGCCGCTCTTGGCGGTCGCGCCGCGCGAGCCCTCGGTGGGCAGGGCGACGTAGGGGAAGGACTTCTCGAAGCTCTTGTCGTTCTTGTCGACCGCGTCGCCGAGGTCGTTCTTGGAACCGACCAGCTCACCCTCGACGACCTGGAGCGAGGCGTCGATCACGTCGTCGGTGAGGCGACGGCCGTTCGGGAAGCCCGCGTTGTCGCCGTCGAGCACACCGAGCCGCTTGGGGCTGGCGGTCGGCTTGATCGAGGTGTTGAGGCGCAGCTCCTCCGACGGCGTCACGTACGGGGGCTGGTTGAGGCCCTTGACGCCCTTCAGGAACACGTCGACGAGGTCGTTGCGCGGCTCGGTCGGCGCCTTGATCTTGTAGATCGCCTCGATGAGCTTCGGCAGCTCGGGGTTGGTGACGTTCTTCAGGAACTGGCCGTCGTCCTTGGGCTCGGACGCGTTGAACTTGTCCTTGTCCTTGATCGGGTTGACGACCTCGTTGACGAGCGGGCTGCCCAGGCGCGAGACCTGCGTGTAGTAGCCCTCGGCGTTCTCGCGCTGGGTGGTCGACCAGACACCGACGATCGGCTGGTGCTTCGACTCGGTGATCATGTCGGTCGGGAGCTGCAGGGCTATCGAGTTGACGTTGTAGCCCTTGAGCGTGTCGTTGCCGACCTCGGAGAGGTCACCGCCGTACAGCAGGTCGAAGACGCGCAGGTCGAGGAAGAACGGGTCGTCGGCCTGGCCCGCGAAGGTCTTGGCGCCGTTCGGAAGCTTGTAGATCGCGTGGTCGCGCAGCATCGAGTAGTGCGGCATCGACGCCTTGCCCACGTTCGACGGCGCCACCGGCACGTCGTCGGCGAGCTTCGTCTTGTGCTCGACCTTCCCCTTCTTCGACTTGATCAGTTCGAGGTCGTACGTCTGCGTGACGTTCAGGTCGGCGTCGTCCAGGCTCTCGACGACGCCCGTGTTGTAGAGGAACGTCTTCTTGTTCTTCACATGCGTCTTGAAGGTGTAGCGGAAGGTCAGATCCTCCTTCGCGTCACCGTTGTTGTCGATGTGCAGGTCGTACTGGGCGTCCTCGGCGAACGGGAAGAAGTTGGGACCGCCGGCCGGGTCCTCGAAGGGGATCCAGTTCGCGACGATCGTCGTCGTGTCCGGGTGGTCCGGGCTGACGAAGGCGTACACGTCGGTGTTGTCGTACTGCGGCGTGCCCGAGATGAGGGGGGCCTCGCGGTGGCTGGAGGCGTAGGCCGCCCCCGGCGCCAGCGTGGCCACGCCGGCGGCTGCGAGCCCCCCGGCGGCCAACGCACCGCAGACGAGGGTCGCGACGCTCCTGCGTCCGTTGCCGCTCCTGGAGAAAGCTGTCATGCCGTCCGTCCTCTGTGCCAAGTTGCCTGACGGACAGTGATACGGAGCGGAGGGTGGGTTCGGATTGGTCGAAACCAAAAAACTTTTTCTTTCCTGTTCACCCGCGTTTTCGGCCCTCCTTTACGTACCACCCATCCGGAGGTGTGTTCGTTGCGAATGCCTGGTGTGACGGGGCGGCCCGGGTGCGGCGGCCGCAGGGAGGGGGACGGCATGGAGGCGGACGAGCTTCTGGTGCTCGTGGCGGGAGGCGACCAGCGGGCGTTCGAACGGCTCTACGCACTCGTGTCCGGGCCGGTGTTCGGACTCGTGCGCCGCGTCGTCCGGGACCCCGCCCAGTCGGAGGAGGTCGCCCAGGAGGTGCTCCTGGAGGCCTGGCGCTCCGCCGGCCGCTTCGACCCGAGCCGCGGCAGCGCCCTCTCCTGGATCCTCACCCTCGCGCACCGCCGTGCCGTCGACCGGGTGCGCAGCGCCCGTGCGGCCGTGGACCGCGAGCAGCGCGAGGCCGGGCGCTTTCACGACCCCGCCTTCGACCAGGTGGCGGAGGAGGTCGAGGCGGGCCTGGAACGCCAGTTGGTGCGCCGCTGCCTGGACCGGCTGACGGCGCTTCAGCGCCAGTCCGTCACCCTCGCCTACTACGACGGCTACACGTACCGTGAGGTGGCCGACCGGCTCTCGCTCCCGCTGGGCACGGTGAAGACCCGGATGCGTGACGGACTCACGCGGCTGCGCGACTGTCTGGGAAGTGCCGCATGAGTGTGCTCGGCCTGTTCCGCCGCGAGGACCTGCACTCGCTGGCCGCCCCCTACGCCCTGGACGCCCTGGAACCCGACGAACGCCGGCGCTTCGAGAAGCATCTGACGGGCTGTGACCGCTGCTCCGCCGAGGTGCGGGTGCTGGCCGAGGACGCCGTCCGGCTCGCCTGGTCCCAGGCCGCGCCGCCGCCGGCCGCCATGCGTACCCGGGTGCTGGCGGCCGTACAGAGAACGCCGCAGGAGTCCTCCCGCGCGCCGGCGCGAGAGCACGCGCCCCAACTGCCTCCGCACGTCTGGGGCACGCAGCCGCCGCCCGGACGCTCCCGTGCGCCCCGCGCGCGCCGTCCGTTGTTCGTGCCGTTCGCGACGGCCACCGCCGCCGCGGCCCTCGTCGTCGCCTCGCTCTTCGCCGTCCAGGCGGGCCGCAGTCAGGACGAACTGGACGCCGCCCGCGACCAGGCACGTGAGATCGCCCACGTTCTCGCAGCTCCGGACGCGCGGGCGAGCACCGGCAAGGACGCCCGGGGCCGCAGTATCGGAGTGATCGCCTCCGCTCAGGAGGGCCAGGCGGTCGTCACCCTGAGCGGATACGGCGAGCTGCCCACCGGACAGGTGCATCAGCTGTGGCTCATGCGCCCCGACGCGCAACCGCGCTCCCTCGGGCTGTTCGAGGCCGACACACCCCTGGTCGCCACCGGTCTCGAGAAGGCCGCGACGTCACTCGCTGTGACCGTCGAGCCCGACGGGGGATCACCGCAGCCCACCACGCAGCCGGTTGTCCAACTCACCCTGAAATCGGTTGGATTCGGAGAGTGATCGGGGAGGAGTCGTCAACCCCCTTACAGGGAAGGTGAATCCTGAGAGCTCGATACACGTGTGCCTCGACGGGACGATAGGGTTACCCTGCCCGGGCCGGGTGGACTCGTACGGGTGGGGAGTGACATGGAACAGATAACGATGCACAGCAGGGCGAGGGTCCCCGCGATCACGTGCGGCAGCAGCGCGACCAGTTCGCGCCTCGACCGCCATCTCTCGGTGCTGGCGGGTCCCGCCATACCGCAGCGCGAGACGCTCGAGGCGACTTCGCTCATGCGGGAGCTGACCGCGCGTGAGCCGATGCGCGACCACGGCCCGAAGACCACGCGGGCACGGGTGAGCCGTGTCTCGCTCTTCGCGCCCCTGCGCCGACTGCGCCGTTCGCTCTTCGGTGGCAACAAGCACTGACCGGCCGGCGCGCCTTCACGTACTGAGTCCCGCGCTCAGGCGGCCACACCGTCCCGGCGCAGCGCTGCGATCTCCTCGTCCGTCATCCCCACGGCACGCAGCAACGCTTCGGTGTGTTCCCCGAGCGCGGGCACGTCTCCCATACGTGCCTCCGTCCCGCCCGGCAGGGTGATCGGGGGCAGCAGTGCCCGCAGCGGTCCGGCCGGCGTCCCCACCTCCCGCCACCGCTCGCGGGCCGCCAGCTGCGGATGCTCCGCCAGCTCGCGCAGATCCCTCAGGCGTGCGCACGCGATGCCCGCGCCCTCCAGTCGGGCGAGCGCCTCGTCGGTCGTCAGGACGCCCAGCGCCCCGGCCACCAGGGCGTCCGTACGATCCCGGTTCGTCACCCTTGCCGCGTTCGTCGCGTACGCCGGGTCCGTCCCCAACTCGGTTCGGCCCACGACCTGTTCGGCCAGCCGTCGCCACTCCCGGTCGTTCTGCACGGACAGCAGCACCCGTCCGCCGTCGGCGGTGGCGTAGGCGTCGTAGGGCGCGATCACCGCGTGCGCGAGGCCGGTGCGCGCCGGGGGAGTGCCGCCGTGCATCGTGTGGTGCAGCGGATGCCCCATCCACTCCGCGAGCGACTCCAGCATCGACACCTCCACCGGCCCGCCCCGCCCGGTCGTGCCCCGCCGCACCAGCGCCGCCAGCACGCCCGAGAAGGCGTACATGGCCGCCGCGATGTCCGCCGCCGGGATCCCCGCCTTCACCGGCTGCTCCGGCGTCCCGGTCACCGACACAAGGCCCGCCTCGCACTGCACGAGCATGTCGTAGGCCCGCTTGTCCGTGTACGGCCCGCTCGCCCCGTACCCGGAGATGTCGACGGCGACCAGCCTCGGATGCGCCGCGCACAGGGTGGCCGCGTCCAGACCCAGCCGGGCCGCCGCCCCCTGCGCGAGGTTCTGCACGAACACGTCCGCGTCGGCGATCAGCCGCCGTACGACGTCCACGCCGCGCGGGTCCTTGAGATCCAGCGCGATGGACTCCTTGCCCCGGTTGCACCACACGAAGTGCGAGGCGAGACCGCCCGCGGCGGTGTCGTATCCGCGCGCGAAGTCACCGCCGTCGATCCGCTCGACCTTGATCACCCGGGCCCCGAGGTCGGCGAACTGCCGGGTGGCGAACGGGGCCGCGACGGCCTGTTCGACGGCGACGACGGTGAGGCCCTCCAGGGGCAGCGGCAGCGGCGGGGGGCTCTGGTCCATGGGGTGGATGCTAGAGCAGGGCGAACTGGCCCTCCGGGCCCTCCTCGTGGTGGTCGAGGACCGTCGCCGGGCGGCGTGCCGAGCCGGGGACCGGCAGGACGCCCGCCGCGCGCAGTTCCTTCGCCGTGACCGTGTCCGGCACCGTCAGCTCCTCCTGCTGTGCGCGTACCTCCGCGAACAGCGTCAGCACCGTGATCAGTTCCAGGAGTTCGGAGGTCCAGGTCTGCGGCCAGGCGGCCGGGCGGATCGCGGACAGTGTGCCCGGCTCGGGCTCCGCCGTCCGGGTCGCGAACCACTGCTGAAGGACGCGCACCCCGCCCGCCTCGAAGTCCCAGGCCGCCGGCGGGACCGGGGAGACGCGGCCGCCGTCGAGGTGCAGGGTCTCCTCGTCGCGGTCGTAGTGGAGCGTCAGGGGCCGGGTGGGCAGCGGGGCGCGCACGTAGGGGCGGCGGCCGCCGGGGAGCCGGGGGCGCTCGCCGTCGCGGCGGAGCAGCCACAGGGCGCGACGGCCGAGCTCGACGCCCCGGGCCCAGAGCTCGGGGTCCCGGGTGAGCGGGACCGTGAGGCCCGGGCGGACGGCGGTCAGGGTCCAGGCCAGGAAGTCCACCGGATCCGGGGAGTGGCCGAGGTGCTCGAACAGGCCCGGCGCCAGGTTGGGTTCCGCGCCGCCGGGGCGCCGGTACAGGGGGCGGACGCGGCCCGTTCGCGCCAGCGGGATCAGGGAGGTCGCGAGCAGGGGCGGTCCCGGCGGCGAAGGCGTCTCCAGCACGAAGACCTGACGTTCGTCGGCCACCCGCCACAACTCCGGGCGGGCCGCGTCGATCAGCCGGTGGTCGGGGATGAGCCAGTGCTCGTCGAGGGGTCCGGCCAGCACCCGTACGGGGTCCGGGCACCGGCCCGAGGCGCGGGCGAGCTTCTCCGTGCCGCCGGACAGCCCGGGCAGTTGTCCGACCGCGCTGTGCGGGGTGCGGGAGCGCGTCGGCCGGAACAGGGCCTCGCGGTCCGGGCCCTCGGCCTTCATCAGGGCGTCCCAGCGGGCTTTCAGACAAGCCGGGTCGGGATCCGTCGGCCACCCCCGGCCGAGCCGCGGCGGTGCGACGGACCACGGCATGAGGTCCGCCAGCGGCGGCGCGTCGTCGGGCGTCACGCCGGGCATCGTACGACGGGCCGCCCGCCGCCGGTCACGTCGCGTCGAGGGTGACCGTGAAGGAGAAACGGTCACCCCGGTAGTGGATGACGGCCGCGTCGAGGACCCGCCCGCCGGTGTCGTAGGTGACGCCCGTGTAGTGCAGGATCGGGCTGAGCAGCGGGACCCGGAGCAACTGGGCGGTCTCCGGGTCCGCCAGCCGGGCCTCCACCGTGTCCGTGATCCGGCCGATGTCCGCGCCCACGAGGTCCCGCAGCACCTTCGTCATGGGCCTGCCGACCAGGTCGTCGGGGTCGATACGGGCGGCGAGTTCGGGACGGACGTAGTTGCGGGCGTGGTTGGTCGGCTCGCCCGTCTTCGCGTCGCAGCGCAGCCGGTGGTACGTCGCCACCTCGGTCAGGTCGGGGAAGTACTCGGCGACCTCGGCCGGGACGGCCGTACGGCCGTGGTCGAGCACCTGCGTCGTCATGCCGGACTGCTGGGCCACGATCGCGTCCACCGAGCCGAGGAGACGTACCGGAGCGCCCCGCAGCGCCGTCGGCTCGATGAACGTGCCCCGCCGGCGGTGCCGGGTGATCAGCCCCTCGTCCTCCAGCTCCTTCAGCGCCTGCCGCATGGTCAGCACGCTCACCCCGTAGTGCCCGGCCAGCTGCTCCTCGGTGGGCAGCCGGAGCGGGTCCTGCGGTGAGCGGCCGAGTATGGAGGCGCGCAGCGACTGCGACACCTGGTACCAGAGCGGCAGCTTGCGGGTGAGGACGATCGAGTCCGGGGCGAAGGAGGTCACGGGCTATCCGTACCGGTCGGCACCGTTCAGTGCAATGTTGCGTCGGACGTGCCGCCGGACGGACGGAAGTGGCGTTCGAGGCCCTGCCAGACGTCGTCGTAGCGCTGTTGCAGATGGTCCGCCCCGGCCGCCTGCGGGGTGAGGGTGAGCGGCCAGCGGGTCTCGAACATGAACGCCAGCCCGTCGTCGATCTTCTGCGGCTTCAGTTCGGCGGCGCTCGCCCGGTCGAACGTCTCCCGGTCCGGGCCGTGCGCCGACATCATGTTGTGCAGCGAACCGCCGCCCGGCACGAACCCCCCCTTGCCTGCCGTCTTGGCGTCGTACGCGCCCTCGATCAGGCCCATGAACTCGCTCATCACGTTCCGGTGGAAGTACGGCGGCCGGAAAGTGTCCTCGCCGACCAGCCAGCGCGGGGCGAAGACCACGAAGTCGACGCCGGCCAGACCCGGGGTGTCGGACGGGGACGTCAGCACCGTGAAGATCGACGGGTCGGGGTGGTCGTGGGAGATGGTCCCGATGACGTTGAAGCGGCGCAGGTCGTAGACGTACGGCAGATGGTTGCCGTGCCAGGCGACGACGTCGAGCGGGGAGTGGCCGTACGTCGCGCTCCACAGGTGACCGCAGTACTTGTTGACCACCTCGACCGGGCCCTCGACGTCCTCGTACGCGGCGACGGGCGCGCGGAAGTCGCGGGGGCCCGCGAGGCCGTTGGCGCCGATCGGGCCCAGTTCGGGCAGGCGGAAGGGGGCTCCGTAGTTCTCGCAGACGTAGCCGCGGGCCGAGGCGTCCAGGAGGTCGGCCCGGAAGCGGACCCCGCGCGGGATCAGCGCCACCTCGCCGGGCTCGGCGTGCAGCAGCCCGAACTCCGTGCGCAGCAGCAGCCCGCCCTGCTCGGGGACGATCAGCAGTTCGCCGTCGGCATCGCTGAACACGCGCTCCATGGAGGTGTTCGCGTGGTACAGGTGCACGGCAACGCCGGTTCGCCGGGTGGCGTCCCCGTTGCCGCCGAGCGTCCACAGGCCGGACAGGAGGTCCGTGCCGGCCGGCGGTTCGGGCAGCGGGTCCCAGCGCAGCCGGTTCGGGTCGGGGACCGTCTCCGTGAAGGGCCCGGTGCGCAGCGCGCCGTCGTCGACGCGGGCGAACGCCGGGTGCGCGGCCGACGGGCGGATCCGGTAGAGCCACGAGCGGCGGTTGTGGGCGCGGGGCTCGGTGAACGCCGTACCGCTGAGCTGTTCCGCGTACAGGCCGAGGGGGGCGCGCTGCGGCGAGTTGCGGCCGTCGGGCAGGGCGCCCGGTACGGCCTCCGAGGCGTGCTCGTTGCCGAACCCGGAGAGATAGGTCAGGCCCTCGGCCGTCTTGCGTGCGTCCCCGCTGCTCATGATCGCTCCCTCCGGCGCCGTGGATGCGCCTGCTGATTCCTATGCATCACCGTAGGATTGCGTTTTCTCCGGCGCAAGAGGTGCGCCGGTCCTCCTCCTGGAGGACGATCAAGTCGGCCGGAACCAGACCACAGGGGGATCCGCGTTGCCGGTGGGTTGTTCTACGCTCCACCGCATGTCGTGGACGCGCGGAAGCCTCGCCGTGGCCGCGGTCTGTGTCCTGCTGCTGACCGGATCCGCGGGCTGCGGCACCAGTGACGCCCATGAGCGGGGGGACGCGACGACCGTGGCGGCGGCCTCCCCCTCGCCGGTGGGCAGGATCCTTCAGGACACGGACGACGAAGGGCGGCACTACCGCGAGGTGGAGAAGGAGGGGGCGCCCGAGGTCGGTGTCCAGGTCCAGCCCGAGGCCGACGGCAGCTGGGACGTCCGTCTGAAGGTGAAGAACTTCCGGTTCACTCCCACCGGGGCGCGGGCGGTCCACGGCCACGGCGCCGCCCGGCTCTACGTGGACGACCAGCCGGTCGCCGACCTGCGGACCCCGTCCTACCGGATCCCGGCCGGCTACCTCCCGCACGGCACCCACCAGGTCACCGCACGTCTGTACGCGGACGACGGCACGGTGTGGGCGGTGGACGGCAAGCCGGTGCAGAGCATGGCGTACATCACGGCGTCGGAGCCTTCCTCCTGACTCCCGCCCCCGGTCCGGGTCTCCTCGCGTTGAGTGCATCGGGCATCTTTCTCCGTAGTGAGGGGTGAGGTTCACCCGGCCGCGACGGAAAGGCATCATGAGGTCCGTGCCCCAAGCGACATCACTCCGTCGTGCGCCCGTGCAGCGGCGCAGTGCCGAACGTCTGACCAGAATCCTCGACGCCTGCGCCGGCCTGCTCGACGAGGTCGGCTACGACGGCCTGAGCACCCGTGCCGTCGCCGAGCGCGCCGGTGTCCCCATCGGCTCCGTCTACCGCTTCTTCGGCAACAAGCGGCAGATGGCCGACGCGCTGGCGCAGCGCAACCTCGAGCACTACTCCGAGCGCGTCACCGAGCGGCTGAAAGGGGCGCGCCGGGGCGACTGGCGGGCCGCCATGGACGCCGTGCTCGACGAGTACCTGGCCATGAAGCACACCGCCCCCGGGTTCTCCCTCGTCGACTTCGGCAACCAGATCCCGGTCGGCGCCCGGCACGAGGAACCCAACCACCGGGTCGCCGACCGCCTCACCGACCTGCTCTCCGACCACCTCGTCCGCGAGCCCGACGACGACCTGCGGCGCACCTTCCTGATCGCCGTGGAGACCGCCGACACCCTCGTCCAGCTGGCCTTCCGGGTGGACCCGGAGGGCGACCCGAAGGTGATCGACGAGACCCGCGAGCTGCTGCGCGCCTATCTGGCGCGGACACTGGACTGACGGACGCGGCCGACCCCTCCCCAGGAGCCATACCGGTCGGTATGCTCGCTCGGAGAAGGCAATGCCGCCCCCAGGAGGACCCGTGTCCCGCACCGCCCTGCGAATCTGCCCGTTGTGCGAGGCCACCTGCGGGCTGACGCTCACCATCGAGGGGACCAAGGTCACCGGCGCCCGCGGCGACCGGGAGGACGTCTTCAGCAAGGGCTTCATCTGCCCCAAGGGCGCTTCCTTCGGCGCCGTCGACGGGGACCCCGACCGGCTGCGGACCCCGCTCGTGCGCCGGGACGGCGAGCTGCGCGAGGCCACCTGGGAGGAGGCCTTCGACGCCGTGGCCGCCGGGATCCGGCCGGTCGTCGAGCGGTACGGGGCGAACTCCGTCGGAGTCGTCCTCGGCAACCCCAACGTCCACACCATGGCCGGCGCGCTCTACCCGACCGTCCTGATCGCCGGGCTCGGCACCCGCAGCCTCTTCACCGCCTCCACGGTCGACCAGATGCCCAAGCACGTCTCCAGCGGACTGCTGTTCGGCGACGCCAACGCGATCCCCGTGCCGGACCTGGACCACACGGACCATCTCCTCCTCATCGGCGCCAACCCCCTGGAGTCCAACGGCAGTCTGTGCACCGCCGCCGACTTCCCGGGCAAGCTCAAGGCGCTCAAGGCCCGCGGCGGCACCCTCACCGTGATCGACCCGCGCCGCACCCGCACCGCCAAGCTCGCCGACCGGCACATCGCGATCCGGCCGGGCACGGACGCGCTGCTCCTCGCGGCCATGGCGCAGGTGCTGTTCGAGGAACTCCTCGTCGACCTGGGCGAATTGACCCCGCACGTCGAGGGACTCGACGAACTCGCCGAATCCGTACGGGACTTCACTCCCGAGGCGGTCACCGCCGCCTGTGACGTGGACGCCTCGCTCATCCGCGCCCTGGCCCGCGAACTCGCCGCCGCCCCCACCGCCGCCGTCTACGGCCGGATCGGCAGCTGCACGGTCCCCTACGGCACCCTCGCCAGCTGGCTGGTCGACGTCCTCAACATCCTCACCGGCAACCTGGACCGGCCCGGCGGCGCGCTCTTCCCGCAGGCGGCCACCGACCGCACGCCCCGGCCGGCCGGTCCCGGGCACGGATTCCGGCTCGCGCGCTGGCACTCCCGGGTGAGCCGGCACCCCGAGGCCAAGGGCGAACTGCCGCTCTCCGCGCTCGCCGAGGAGATCGACACCGCGACGGCGCAGGGCGAGCCGATCCGCGCGCTCGTCGCCGTGGCCGCCAACCCCGTGCTGTCAGCCCCGGACGGCGACCGGCTCGACAAGGCGCTCGACTCCCTCGACTTCATGGTCAGCGTCGACCCCTACCTCAACGAGACCTCCCGCCACGCCGACGTCGTCCTCCCCCCGCCGCCGCCCTCGCAGAGCCCGCACCACGACTTCGCGTTCAACACCCTCGCGGTCCGCAACCAGGTCCGCTACAGCCGCCCGGCCGTCCCGCTCGAGCCCGGTCGGATGGCCGAGACCGAGATCCTCGCCCGGCTGGTCCTGGCCGCCACCGGGATGCACGGCGCCGACCCGTCCGCCGTGGACGACCTGGTCATCGGCCAGACCCTCGGCAAGGCGGTCGGGGAAGCGCACTCACCCGTGCACGGGCGCGACCCGCAGGAGCTCGCGGCGGCGCTCACCGGCGAGACCGGCCCCGAGCGCCGGCTGGACATGATGCTGCGCCTCGGCCCCTACGGCGACGGCTTCGGCGCCCGCCCGGACGGCCTGGGCCTGGCCCGGCTGCTCGCCCACCCGCACGGCATCGACCTGGGACCGCTGGGCCCGCGCCTGCCCCAGCCGCTGAAGACGCGCAGCGGGCGGATCGAACTGCTCCCGCAGCCGATCGCCGACGACCTCCCACGGCTGCGTGAGGGCATGCGGCAGCGCACGGACGGGCTCGTCCTCGTCGGCCGGCGCCATCTGCGGTCCAACAACAGCTGGATGCACAACGTCCCCGCCCTCACCGGCGGCACCAACCGCTGCACCCTGCAGATCCACCCCGAGGACGCCGAACGGCTCGGTGTGCGGGACGGCGCGCCGGTACGGGTGAAGGGCGCCGGGGGAGAGGTGACCGCACCGGCCGAGGTCACCGACGGCGTGCGCAAGGGCGTCGTCAGCCTGCCGCACGGCTGGGGCCACAACCGCCCCGGGACCCGGCTCAGCCACGCCGCCGCCGACCCCGGCGTCAACGTCAACCAGCTCCTCGACGGCAGCCTGCTGGACCCGCTGTCGGGCAACGCGGTGCTCAACGGAGTGCCGGTGAAACTTGCCCCCGTAGCGGCCCGCTGACCTGAGCAAAGCTGTGACCTGGAGTTCTGCGCTTATTGCTCGCACGTCAACGTCTTGTTAACACCGTTTGAACGGACCTAACGTCAACCCACCGCCAACCCCCAGGTGGGATGTTCAAGGGCGAACGTTAGGTATCCATTCATGTTGACCATCCTCGGCTTTGCCATGATCGCGACCTTCCTGGTCCTGATCATGCTGAAGAAGATGTCGCCCATAGCGGCGCTCGTGCTGATCCCGGCACTGTTCTGCGTCTTCGTCGGGAAGGGCGCCAAGCTCGGTGACTACGTCATCGACGGCGTCACCAGCCTCGCCCCCACGGCGGCGATGCTCATGTTCGCGATCGTCTACTTCGGTGTGATGATCGATGTCGGCCTCTTCGACCCGATCGTCCGGGGCATCCTGAAGTTCTGCAAGGCCGACCCGCTCCGCATCGTCATCGGTACGGCGCTGCTCGCCGCGATCGTCTCCCTGGACGGCGACGGATCCACCACCTTCATGATCACCGTCTCGGCGATGTACCCGCTGTACAAGCGCCTGAAGATGAGCCTGGTCGTGATGACCGGCGTCGCGGCCATGGCCAACGGCGTGATGAACACGCTGCCCTGGGGCGGCCCGACCGCCCGTGCCGCCACCGCGCTGAAGCTCGACGCCAGCGACATCTTCGTGCCGATGATCCCGGCCCTGGCCGTGGGCCTGCTCTTCGTCTTCGTCCTCTCCTACGTCCTCGGCCGCCGCGAGCGCGCCCGGCTCGGCGTGCTGACGCTGGACGAGGTGCTGGTCGACGAGGCGCTGGTCGAGGACGTCGAGGAGAAGGAGACCGAGACGGTCCTGGTGGGCTCCGGCGGCTCCGGCGACGGCCGGACCCCCCTGCGTACGGGCGGCTCCGGCTCGGGTACCGACGCCGACGCGCGGGACGAGGACGAGTCCGTCGACGGGGACGACGACGGTTTCCAGGGCCTCGACCCGCACCGGGCCACCCTGCGGCCCAGGCTGTACTGGTTCAACGCGCTGCTCACGGTCGCGCTGCTGACCGCCATGATCATGGAGTATCTGCCGATCCCGGTGCTGTTCCTGCTCGGCGCCGCGCTCGCCCTCACCGTCAACTTCCCGCACATCCCGGACCAGCGGGCCCGGCTCGCCGCCCACGCCGACAACGTCCTCAACGTCTCCGGCATGGTCTTCGCCGCCGCCGTCTTCACCGGCGTCCTCCAGGGCACCGGCATGGTCGACCACATGGCCAGGTGGATGGTGGACGTCATCCCCGAGGGCATGGGTCCGCACATGGCCCTCGTCACCGGCGTCCTGAGCCTCCCGCTCACCTACTTCATGTCCAACGACGGCTTCTACTTCGGCGTCCTGCCGGTCCTCGCCGAGGCCGGCGCGGCGCACGGTGTCTCGCCGCTGGAGATGGCCCGTGCCTCGCTCGTCGGCCAGCCCCTGCACATGTCGAGCCCGCTCGTCCCGGCCGTCTACGTCCTCGTCGGCATGGCGAAGGTCGAGTTCGGCGACCACACCAGGTTCGTGGTGAAGTGGGCCGCCTGCACCTGCCTGGTGATCCTCGGCGCGGGCATTCTGTTCGGGATCATCTGACCTTCCCATGGGAGAACTCGTGAGGCCCGGCAGGGACCGCGGCTGGCTGCTCCGTCTCGTCATCGCCTTCTGCTTCGCGCAGGGGGCGGTGTCGATGGCCCGGCCCGCCGTGTCCTACCGGGCCCTCGCGCTGGGCGCGGACGAGCGGGCGATCGGCGTCATCGCGGGTGTGTACGCGCTGCTGCCGCTCTTCGCCGCCGTACCGCTCGGCCGCCGCACCGACCACGGCCGCTGCGCGCCCCTGCTGCCCGTCGGCGTGATCCTGATATCCGGCGGCTGTGTGCTGAGCGGTCTCGCCGGCTCCCTCCGGACGATGGCTTTGTGGAGCGGGGTGATGGGCCTCGGCCATCTCTGCTTCGTCATCGGCTCCCAGTCGCTCGTCGCCCGTCAGTCCGCCCCGCACGAACAGGACCGCAACTTCGGCCACTTCACCATCGGCGCCTCCCTCGGCCAGCTGGTCGGCCCGATCGCGGCCGGTGCGCTCATCGGCAGGGACGACATGGCGGGCAGCAGCGCGCTCGCCCTGCTCGTCGCGGGCGCCGGCTGCGCGGTCGCGTTCACCTCGCTGTGGCGCATCGAGCACCGCGACCCGGCGCCCAAGTCCCGTCAGGAGCGCGGCGAGCGCGTACCCGTCGGCCGCATCCTGCACGCCCGGGGCGTCCCGGCCGGCATCCTCATCAGTCTCTCCGTGCTGTCCGCGACCGACATCCTCACCGCCTACCTGCCGGTGGTCGGCGAACACCGGGGCATCGCGCCGTCCGTCGTCGGCGTCCTGCTCAGCGTCCGCGCGGCGGCCTCCATAGCCTGCCGGCTCGTCCTCACCCCCCTGCTGCGGCTGCTCGGCCGGGCGCCGCTGCTCACCGGGACCTGCCTGCTGGCGGCCCTGCTGTGCGCCGGGATCGCGCTGCCGGTGCCGGTCTGGGGGCTGGGGGTGATCCTCGCGATGCTCGGCTTCTGCCTCGGCGTCGGGCAGCCGCTGTCCATGACGACGGTCGTCCAGGCCGCGCCCGACGGCGCCCGTTCCACCGCCCTCGCGCTGCGTCTCACCGGCAACCGGCTCGGCCAGGTCGCCGCGCCCGCCGCCGCGGGGCTGGTGGCCGGGGTCGCGGGCGTGGCCGCGCCGTTCGTGATGCTGGGGGCGCTGCTGCTGGTGTCGTCGGTGGTGGCGGTGCGGTCGCCGGGGGATCCGGGCGGGGACGCGGGAGCGGCGGCGGACGTGCCCCGGCGCCGCTCCGGGCCGGGGTTGCGCCGGTCGAGCGATGTCTGACGGCGCGTCGGGCGGCGCTCCCACCGTCGCGGGCGCCGATGTGAAAGAGAGTCAGGTGCAAGAACGATTTGTATGAAAATCGTCCTGACTCGGAGGAATGCGCATGTCCAGCTCGACGCTCCCGTCCGCCCTCGGCTCCCGCCTCGGCGTCACGGCCCTCACCGTGCTCGCCGCGGCCGGGTTCACCTGCCTCTCGGCACCGTCCGCCGTGGCCGTCGGGGAGGCCGGCGACATCAGGATCCACCGCGAGCAGGTACCCCCGGGCGTCTCCAAGGACGACCCGGTGGCCTGCCGGTTCTACCTCGACGCCGCCAACTTCGGCGAGCTGCCGACCGTCGCCTACACCATCAAGGCACGGCCCCCGGCCCCCGACACCGCCACCGTCACCGGCACCATCACCCTGACCCAGGGCGCCGGGCACACCGACACCCTGGGGCTGGCCGAGGGGTCGTACACGCTCGAGTGGAACATCGCCGCCGCCGGGGACGCCCCGGTCCCCTCGCCCAAGGTGAAGGTCTTCAGGATCAACTGCCCCGAGGGCCGGCGCGGCGGGAACGAACGCCAGAACCGCCCGATCACGGACGACGGCCGTGAGGCCGTCGCGCCGAACGGCCCGGGCGGCGGCGGTCAGGCGGGCGGCGGCCAGAACGGCACCACGCAGAACGGCACCACGCAGCACGGCACCGCCCAGAACGGCACCACGCAGAACGGCACCACGCAGGGCGCCGGCGGGCGGGAGGGCGGCTCCCAGGGCGGCGGCGCCTGGAGCGGTGAGAAGGGTGGCCCGGAGGGCGGCGTGCACGCGGGCGGCGGCGGTCTCGCCGACAGCTCGCAGGCCTTCACCCCGCTGGCCGGAGCCGCGGCCGTCGGCCTGGTGGCCGTCGGTGGATTCGCCTACCTCCGACTGATTCGCCGGCGCACCCATGGTGCCGCGTAGGCGCGTACGCAGGCCCTGGCACCGGACCCGTGCCTACCGCCTCACCAGGACGGCCGTGCTCGCGGTCGTCCTGGTGACGGTCGGGGTCCGGTGCGGGGGACACGACGGCCCGGTCACGGCGGCCCGGGCCGGCGGGACGGCGTCCGGCGCGGTCCGGCCCGGCCCGGCCCCCGGGGGTGAGGCCGACCAGGAGGGCCGGCCGGCGGGGAGGAGGGCGTCCGCGAGCCCAGCACCCCCGCCCCGCCCGCTGCCCCGGTCCCCGGCGACCACCCTGCGCGTGCCGTCCCTGGGTATCGACGCGCCGGTCGTCCCGCTCCGGCTCGGCCCGGACCGGCACCTCGGGACACCCCCGCTCGACCGGCCCAAGCTGGTCGGCTGGTACGCGGGCGGCCCCACGCCGGGGGAGCGGGGGACGGCCGTCGTCGTCGGCCACCGCGACACCAAGACCGGCCCTGCGGTTTTCGCCGGCCTCGCGCGCGTGGCCCGGGGCGCCCGGATCGAGGCCCGGCGCGCCGACGGCCGCACCGCCGTCTACACGGTGGACCGGGTGCGGGTCTTCGACAAGGCCACCTTCCCCGACAAGGAGGTGTACGGCCCGGCCCGCCGCCCCGAACTGCGCGTCCTCACCTGCGGGGGTCTCTTCCGGCACGCGACGGGATACACCAGCAACGTCGTCGTCTTCGCCCATCTGACGACGACCGGCTGACCGCCGCCGGGCCGTGTGCGCCGCCCGCGGCCCGCTGATCCGCCGCCGGGCCGCGCCGCCGTCCAGGGCCCACCGCCGGGCCGCGCCCGCCGACCGTGACCCGGCGGTCCAGGCCGGCTGAACCAGGGAGTCCGGTTTCTCACCAGTCGGACGGGAGCGTCCGATCCGGGCCGGTCTCTTCCCCCCGGTGCGCACGGTCCGTTAACTTCCGTGACTCACAAGCCTCGTTCGACCCGCGCGGGGCAGGTCGGACAGCGAAGTACCGGCCGGGCCCGCCCGGCACACGAGTCCCCGGGAACACTTCTCATGACACGCGCCATCTCGTTGCAGGACGTCACCAAGGTCCACGACCGGGGCGTCCGGGTCGTGGACCGGCTGTCGCTGGACATCGCGCCCGGCGAGTTCCTGGTCCTGCTGGGCCCCTCCGGCTGCGGCAAGTCCACCGTGCTCCGCATGATCGCCGGCCTGGAGCAGATCACGGAGGGCGAGTTACGGCTCGACGGCGCCTACGCCAACGACCTGGCGCCCTCGGGGCGGGACATCGCGATGGTCTTCCAGAACTTCGCCCTCTACCCGAACATGACCGGCCGCGACAACATCGGCTTCCCGCTGCGCATCGAGGCTCCCGGCGCCGACCCCGGCCCGCGCGTGGACGCCACCGCCCGGATGCTCGGCATCGAGGAACTCCTCGACCGGTTCCCCGGCCAGCTCTCCGGCGGCGAACGCCAGCGTGTCGCCATGGGCCGGGCCATCGCCCGGCACCCCTCCGCCTTCCTGATGGACGAACCGCTGTCCAACCTCGACGCCAAGCTCCGCAACCACCTGCGGGCCGAGATATCCAAGCTGACCAGGGAGCTGGGCGTCACCACGGTCTACGTCACCCACGACCAGGCCGAGGCCATGTCGCTCGGCGACCGGGTCGCCGTACTGCGCGGCGGCGTCCTCCAGCAGGTGGGCACCCCCCGCTCGGTCTACGCCCTGCCGCGCAACGTCTTCGTCGCCGCGTTCATCGGCACCCCGCGCATCAACCTCCTGCGCGGCCTGGTCCGCGCCCCGCTCGACGGGGCCATGACGATCAGTCTCGGCAAGCAGGCCCTGCGGCTGCCCGAACCCCACTCCCTGGACCACAAACTGCTGCGCGTGCAGCAGGGACGGGAGGTGATCGTCGGGCTCCGCTCGGAGGCCGTCCGCATCGCCACGCAGGCCGAAGCCCGGCCCGGCGAGACGCACATCACCGGACTGGTGGAGCACGTGGAGTTCCAGGGGCACGAGGTGCTGGTCCACTTCAACACCGGCTCACGGCTCGCGGTCGTACCGGAGCTGGAGGCGCCCCGCCCGGTGCAGCGGTCGCCCCGGCGGCGACGCCGCGAGGGCGGGGTCCTGGGCCGGCTGCGCAAGGGCGCGGGGGGTCTGCGGGCCGGTTCGGTCGGCGTCCTGGACGAGCCGTCGGAGCAGGACCGGCCGCCCGCGTCCCCGGAGGCCCGCCCCCTCGGCGACCTCGTCGTGCGCACCACCCCCGACTTCGACCTCCGGTACGGCATGCAGGTCCCGCTGCTCGTCGACATCGCCCATCTCTTCGTCTTCGACCAGCACGGCGAACGCATCAGCCCGGCCCCGGCCCGGCTGCCGGACCTGGACGAGTGAGCGGGCGCTCCCTGTGGCGTCCGCGCCGACCGGCCGGTGTCCTGGGCACACTGTCCTCGGGCTGCCGTTCCGCGTTCGGTGCCCTCGGGCGCTGTGTGCTTCGGGCGGTCCGGCCGGTCCGGGCGGCCGGTCCGGGCGGCCGGGTCGGTGCGGCCGGTTCGGGCGGGTTCCTCTGGTGCCGGAAAACTAACAACGCTAGTTTAGGTCGTGGACGACGACGCCCGCCCGAAGGGAACGCGATGAAGGCACATGACGGCATCTACCTCGACGGCGCCTGGCGCCCGGCCGCGGGGCGGGATGTGATCGAGGTCGTCAACCCGGTGGACGAGCAGGTGATCGGCCGGGTCCCGGCCGGCGACGCCCGCGACGTCGAGGCCGCCGTACGGGCGGCCCGCGCGGCCCTGCCGGCCTGGGCCGCGACCCCGCCCGCCGAGCGCGCGGCCCGCCTGACCGCCCTCCGGGACGTTCTGGCGGCCCGAAAGGACGAGATCGCCGAGACGGTCACCGCCGAACTCGGCTCGCCGCTGCCCTTCTCCCAGGCCGTCCACGCGGCGGTGCCGATCGCGGTCGCGGGCTCCTACGCCGAGCTGGCCGCGACCCACTCCTTCGAGGAGAGGGTCGGCAACTCGATCGTCCACCACGAGCCGATCGGCGTGGTCGGCGCGATCACCCCCTGGAACTACCCGCTGCACCAGATCGTCGCCAAGGTCGCCCCGGCCCTCGCCGCGGGCTGCACGGTGGTCCTGAAGCCCGCAGAGGACACCCCGCTGACCGCTCAGCTCTTCGCCGAGGCGGTGCACGAGGCGGGCGTCCCGGCCGGCGTCTTCAACCTGGTCACCGGTCTCGGCCCGGTCGCCGGCCAGGCCCTCGCCGAACACCCCGGAGTCGACCTGGTGTCCTTCACCGGCTCCACGGCCGTGGGGAAGCGGATCGCGGCGACGGCGGGCGCGGCCGTCAAGAAGGTGGCCCTCGAACTCGGCGGCAAGTCCGCCAACGTCATCCTGCCGAGCGCGGACCTCGCCAAGGCGGTCAACGTCGGCGTCGCCAACGTGATGTCCAACTCGGGCCAGACGTGCAGCGCCTGGACCCGGATGCTCGTCCACCGGGACCAGTACGGGGAGGCGGTCGGACTCGCCGCCGCGGCGGCCGCCAAGTACGGCGACCGTATCGGCCCGGTCGTCAACGCCAAGCAGCGGGAGCGCGTGCGCGCTTACATCGAGAAGGGCGTGGCCGAAGGAGCCCGGCTGGTCGCGGGCGGCCCCGATTCCCCGCGCGAGCGGGGCTACTTCGTCAGCCCCACGGTCTTCTCCGACGTCACCCCGGACATGACCATCGCCCAGGAGGAGATCTTCGGCCCCGTCCTGTCCATCCTCGGCTACGAGGACGAGGAGGACGCCCTGCGGATCGCCAACGGCACGGTCTACGGCCTCGCCGGCGCCGTCTGGGCCGGCGACGAGGCGGAAGCGGTGGCGTTCGCCCGCAGGCTGGAAACCGGCCAGGTCGACATCAACGGCGGCCGCTTCAACCCCCTGGCGCCCTTCGGCGGTTACAAGCAGTCGGGCGTCGGCCGCGAGCTCGGCGCGCACGGTCTCGCCGAGTACCTCCAGACCAAGTCCCTCCAGTTCTAAGGGAGTCAACCGAACATGGCTGTCCGCGCCGCCGTACTCCCCGCCGTCGGGGCTCCGTTGGAGATCACGGAGATCGACCTTCCCGACCCGGGCCCCGGCCGGGTCCGCGTCCGGCTCGCCGCCGCCGGGGTCTGTCACTCCGACCTGTCCCTGTCCGACGGCACCATGCGGGTGCCGGTACCCGCCGTCCTGGGCCACGAGGGCGCGGGCACGGTCGTCGCCGTCGGCGAGGGAGTCGAGCATCTGGCACCCGGCGCCGGGGTCATCCTCAACTGGGCCCCGTCCTGCGGTGATTGCCACCCCTGCTCACTCGGCGAGGTGTGGCTGTGCGTGAACGCCCTCAACGGAGCCGCGGAGGTGTACGCCCGCACGACGGACGGCACGGACCTGTACCCCGGGCTGAACGTGGCCGCCTTCGCCGAGGAGACGGTGGTCCCGGCCTCCTGCGTCCTCCCGCTGCCGGACGGCGTCCCGCTCACCGACGCGGCCCTCCTCGGCTGCGCCGTCCTCACCGGCTACGGCGCCGTCCACCACTCGGCCCGGGTCCGCGCCGGCGAGACGGTCGCCGTCTTCGGCGTCGGCGGAGTCGGCCTGGCGACCCTCCAGGCGGCCCGGATCGCCGGCGCCTCGACGATCGTCGCCGTCGACGTCTCGCCGGAGAAGGAGCAGCTCGCGCGGGCGGCGGGCGCCACGGAGTACGTCGTCGCCTCGGAGCGGACCGCCCGCGACATCCGCGCCCTCACCGGCAAACAGGGGGTCGACGTGGCCGTCGAGTGCGTGGGCCGCGCGGTCACCATCCGGACGGCCTGGGAGTCGACCCGGCGCGGCGGCCGCACCACGGTCGTCGGCATCGGCGGCAAGGACCAGCAGGTCACCTTCAACGCCCTGGAACTCTTCCACTGGGGCCGCACCCTCTCGGGCTGCGTCTACGGCAACTCCGACCCGGCGAGGGACCTCCCGGTGCTCGCCGACCACGTCAGGGCGGGCCGTCTGGACCTGGGCGCGCTGGTGACGGAGCGCATCGCCCTGGAGGACATCCCGGGAGCCTTCGACAACATGCTGGCGGGCAAGGGCGGACGGGCGCTGGTGGTGTTCTGACGGTGAGTGTCCCCGGGCGGTCTCAGCCCGCCCGGGGGCCGACCTCCCGCTCGTCCCGCGGCTCGGAAACCCCCGCTTCCCCGGCCTCCGCCGCCACCGCCGATTCCGTCGCCCGCGTCTGCGGGACACGTGGCGTACGCGGCCTCGACCGCGACACGGCCACACCCGCCAGACACAGCACTCCGCCGGCCAGGGTGAGCGCCCCAGGCACCTCGCCCAGCGCCAGCCAGGACATCAGGACGACCAGCGCGGGCACCGCGTACGTGGTCGCCCCCATGCGGCTCGCGGTCGTCCGGGCCAGGGCGTACGCCCAGGTGGTGAAGGCGAGCGCGGTCGGGAAGACGCCCAGGTAGACCATGTTGAGCGTGGCGGAGACCGGCGCGTCGGCCGCCTCGTTCACCAGCTGCCCGGCGAACGGCAGACACACCACCGCCCCGATGACACACCCGAACGTCGTCACCTGGAGCGCACTCGCCCGGCCCAGAGCGGGCTTCTGCGCGACGACCCCGCCCGCGTAGCCGAAGGCGGCGAGCAGGCACAGCACCACCCCGAGCACCGACGATCCGCCCTCGCCCGACATCGACAGCCCCACCGCGACCGCGCCCGCGAACGACACCGCCATCCCGGCCAGCAGCCGCGGCGGCATCACGTCCCCGAGCAGCCGCGCGCCGAGCAGGGCGATGAGGATCGGCCCGATGTTCACCACCAGCGCCGCCGTCCCCGCGTCCACCTGCTGTTCGCCCCAGTTGAGCACGACCATGTAGAAGCCGAACCACAGCACGCCCGACACGGCGATCCCGCGCCAGGCGTCCCTCGACGGCCACCCAGCCCGCCGTACGGCGCAGATGACCCCCAGCACCAGTGCCCCGGAGGCCAGCCGCCCGAGCGCCAGCGCCCCCGGCGAGTACGCGTCGCCCGCGCTGCGGATGGACACGAAGGCGGAGGCCCACAGCACGACGGTGACGGTGGCCGCACCGGCGGCGAGCAACTCCGTACGACGTTCGGTACGGCGGGGGCTGTTCATCATGCTCCTCAGGCTAGGAAGAAAAGCGGGCCGAAAGCTCGCGGATTTCGGACGACGGGCCGAGGGGCCGGCACCGGCCCCGAAGCGTCACGGCGGCGCCGAGCGGTCAGCGCAGCGCCCCCGCGCCGATGCCCAGCAGCTCGGCCAGCGCCCGTTCGCCCGCCGCCGTCACCCGCACGGCCCGCTCGGAGCCGATGCGCACGCACCAGCCCGCGTCGAGGGCGTGCCGGCACAGCGCGGCGCCCGCCGCGCCCGCCAGGTGGGGGCGGCGCTCGGTCCAGTCGAGGCAGGCGCGGGCGAGCGGGCGGCGGGTCGCGCGGTCGAGCGCGATGCCACGGTCCTCGAACCACCGCAGCCCCGCCCCGGTCAGCGTGAAACCGGTGGCCCGTTCTCCGGACGCCGGTGCCACCGGACCGCCCGAGCTCAGCCCGCCCGGCCGCGCCGTACGCGCCCGAGCACCCGCACCCGCCTGCTCCGGCCGCGCCCCGGCAACCGCACCCGCTTCGCCCGGCCGCGCCGTACGCGCCCGAGCACCCGCACCCGCCTGCTCCGGCCGCGCCCCGGCAACCGCACCCGCTCCGCCCGGCCGCGCCGTACGCACCTCCGCGCCCGCGTGTCCCGGTCGTGCCGCGGACGCCCCCGCAGCCGCCTGCTCGGGCCGCGCCGTACGCGTCGCCGTATCCGCCTGCTCCGCGCCGGTCGCGCGTGCGTGCGGCTCGCCCGTCGCGCTCAGCAGGCCGTGGGCGGTGAGCGCGTCGGTGACGGTGATGCCGAGCCGGCCGGCGAGGTGGTCGTAGCAGGTGCGGCCGCGGGCCATCGCCGAGCCGGCGCTCACGGCACGCAGGGTGCGTGGCCGACGGGCGGGATGCGGGGCGACCTGGGCGGCCAGGTCCTCCACGAGCTGGGCGACCCGGGTGTCGGCGAGCCGCACGTACCGGTGCCGGCCCTGCCGCTCCTCGGCCAGCAGCCCGCCCGCCACCAGCTTGCTCAGGTGCTCGCTCAGCGTCGAAGCCGCCACGCCCGCGTGCCGGGCCAGCTCACCGGCGGTCCACGCCCGCCCGTCGAGCAGCGCCAGCAGACAGGCGGCCCGCGTCTCGTCGGCGACCAGCCCGGCGAGAGCGGCCAGTCCCGGCACCCGTACGTCCCTGTCGTTCCCCGTGTCCGTGATGCTCACGTGTCCCAGCATGCGCGACGGACACTTCGGCGACCGCCGAACCGTGCTAGGACAGCTGCGCGAACTGCTGGGAGAGCCCGTCCAGCAGGGCCCTCAACCCGGTCTCGAACGCCCGCTCGTCGATCTTCTCCTGCTGCTCGGCGAGGAGGTGGGCCTGTCCGAGGTGCGGGTAGTCGGCGGGGTCGTAGGCGCTCACGTCGTCGACGAAGCCGCCGGCGAACGAGCCGAGCGCCGAGCCCATGACGAAGTACCGCATCAGCGCGCCGATGGAGGTGGCCTGCGCGGGCGGCCACCCGGCGCGGACCATCGCGCCGTACACCGCGTCGGCGAGCCGCAGTCCGGCGGGCCGGCGGCCGGGACCCTGGGCGAGCACCGGGACGATGTTCGGGTGGTCGCGCAGAGCGGCGCGGTACGAGAGGGCCCAGTCGTGCAGCGCGGTCCGCCACTCCCGGCCGTCCTCGAACATCGACAGGTCTACCTGGGCGCTCACGGAGTCGGCGACGGCCTCGAGGATCTCGTCCTTCGTGCGGAAGTGGTTGTACAGCGAGGGCCCGCTGACCCCCAGCCGGGCGGCGAGCCGCCGGGTGGAGACGGCCGGCAGGCCCTCCGCGTCCACGAGTGTCCGTGCGGTCTCGACGATCCGGTCGGTGCTGAGAAGGGGCTTGCGCGGTCGGGCCATGGCGCACATAGTAGGGCTGCGCAGTAAAAACTAGCAGTGCTAATTTAAAGGCGCATGCAAACGGCCTTCCCCTGTGAGGTGATCTCGTGGTGAATCTGGCGCTCAGCGAGGAGCAGGAGGCCGTCCGGCGCCTCGCCAAGGAATTCGTGGACCGTGAGGTCGCCCCGCACGTCGTCGCCTGGGACCGTGCCGAGGACATCGACCGGTCCCTCGTCAAGAAGCTCGGCGAGGTCGGCTTCCTCGGCCTGACGATCGACGAGGAATACGGCGGCTCGGGCGGCGACCACCTCGCGTACTGCCTGGTCACCGAGGAGCTGGGCCGCGGGGACTCGTCCGTGCGCGGAATCGTGTCCGTCTCCCTCGGGCTGGTCGCGAAGTCCGTCGCGGCCTGGGGGAGCGAGGAGCAGAAGCGGCGCTGGCTGCCGGGACTGACGTCCGGCGAGTACGTCGGGTGCTTCGGCCTGACCGAACCCGGCACCGGCTCGGACGCCGGCAACCTCGCCACCCGCGCGGTCCGCGACGGCGACTCGTACGTCATCAACGGAACGAAGATGTTCATCACGAACGGCACCTGGGCCGACGTGGTCCTGCTCTTCGCGCGTTCGACGGACGCCCCGGGCCACAAGGGCGTCTCCGCGTTCCTCGTCCCCACCGACACCCCGGGCCTGAGCCGCCGCGCGATCCACGGCAAACTCGGTCTGCGCGGCCAGGCCACCGCCGAACTGGTCCTGGACGACGTCCGGGTCCCCGCCTCCGCGATGCTGGCGCCCGAGGGCAAGGGCTTCTCCGTCGCGATGTCGGCGCTCGCCAAGGGGCGGATGTCGGTCGCGGCCGGCTGCGTCGGCATAGCGCAGGCCGCCCTGGACGCGGCGGTGCGGTACGCGGGGGAGCGCGAGCAGTTCGGCAGGAGCATCGCCCATCACCAGCTCGTCCAGGAGCTGATCAGCGACATCGCGGTCGACGTCGACGCGGCCCGGCTGCTGACCTGGCGGGTCGCCGACCTGATCGACCGGGGCCTGCCCTTCGCCACCGAGTCCTCCAAGGCCAAGCTCTTCGCCTCGGAGGCCGCCGTCCGCGCCGCCAACAACGCCCTCCAGGTCTTCGGCGGCTACGGCTACATCGACGAGTACCCGGCGGGCAAGCTCCTGCGCGACGCCCGCGTGATGACCCTCTACGAGGGCACCAGCCAGATCCAGAAGCTGCTCATCGGGCGGGCTCTGACGGGGGTTTCGGCGTTCTGAGAAGGAGCGCCCGGGCGTTCTTGGAAGGAGCATCTGAGTCTGAGTATCCGTCTGAGTAGGTGCGCGGATGTGGCGCGGACCATCTCCGCCGAAGCTGGTCCCCATGAGTGACACACCGGTCAAGCAGCAGAGCACGGCGGCGTTCTACGGACAGGCCGTCGCCTCCTTCGGTATCGCCATCGCGGCCACCGCCATCGGCATCTACAACCTCCACACCGACGCCTGGGTGCGCGGCTTCCTGGCGATCGCCGTCCTCTATCTGGTGACCTCCGCCTTCACGCTGGCGAAGGTGATCCGCGACCGCCAGGAGGCCGGACAGATCGTGAGCCGGGTGGACCAGGCCCGCCTGGAGAAGCTCCTCGCCGACCACGACCCCTTCGAAAAGATCTGAGCAGGCACGCTAAGCGAGCGCTCACCTTCGGCGGTATGGTGTAGCTCCTGTACCGAGAGGGGCGAACGAGCGATGAGTACGGCGGAGGAGACGGCCGGCGGCGAGATCGAGCCGTGGGAAGAGGTCACCCCTGACGCGGCCCGGCGACTGCTGGTCGCCGCCGTGGAGGCCTTCGCCGAGCGCGGCTACCACGCGACGACGACCCGCGACATCGCGGGCCGCGCGGGTATGAGCCCGGCCGCCCTCTACATCCACTACAAGACCAAGGAAGAGCTGCTGCACCGCATCAGCCGGATCGGCCACGACCGCGCGCTCGGCATCCTGCGCACGGCGGCCGCCGGCGAGGGCGACGCCTCCGGGCGCCTCGCGGACGCGGTGAGCTCCTTCGTCCGCTGGCACGCCGGACGGCGCACGACGGCGCGGGTCGTCCAGTACGAACTGGACGCGCTCGGTCCCGACGCCCGCGCCGAGATCCTCGATCTGCGCCGACAGGTCGACGCCGAGGTGCGCGGGATCATCGAGGACGGTGTGGCGAGCGGCGAGTTCGCCGTGCTGGACGTGCACGGCACGACCCTCGCCGTGCTGTCCCTCTGCATCGACGTGGCCCGCTGGTTCAACGTGGACGGCCCCCGCACACCCGACGAGGTCGGCGCGCTGTACGCCGACCTCGTGCTGCGGATGGTGGGCGCGGCGAAGTAGCGCCCACGGAGTGTCGTGTCAGAGGTAGTAGCGGGACACCGACTCCGCCACGCACACGGGCTTGTCCCCGCCCTCGCGCTCCACGGTGAAGGCCACGGCGACCTGGACGCCGCCGGTGACGTCCTCGACGCCGGTGATCGTCGCGGTGGCGCGCAGCCGCGAGCCGACGGGTACCGGGGCGGGGAAGCGGACCTTGTTGGTGCCGTAGTTGACGCCCATCTTCACGTTCTCGACCTTGATCAGCTGCGGGCCGAAGAGCGGCAGCAGGGAGAGCGTGAGGTAGCCGTGCGCGATGGTGGTGCCGAAGGGGCCGGTTGCGGCCTTCTCCGGGTCGACGTGGATCCACTGGTGGTCCCCGGTGGCCTCCGCGAAGAGGTCGACTCGCTTCTGGTCGACCTCCAGCCAGTCGGTGTACCCCAACTGCTCGCCCACCGCCGCCTTCAGGTCGTCGGCGGACGTGAAGATCCTCGGCTCTGCCATGTCTGCGGCCCTCTCGCGTCACTCGCTGCCCATGTCACCATGTCATAGGTCTAAGCAACTGCTTAGCATGCTCGGGTGCGGGGTCGATGTCAACGGACCCCCGGTGTGGCGATGGGTAGGCTTCGAGGGGTGCCCCAGATTCCCGAGAAGGTCCACGAGCTCACGGTCGGCCAGCTTGCCGCGCGCAGCGGTGCCGCCGTCTCCGCCCTGCACTTCTACGAGTCGAAGGGGCTGATCGGCAGCCGCCGGACGGCGGGCAATCAGCGCCGCTATCACCGTGACACGCTGCGTCGCGTCGCCTTCGTCCGCGCGGCGCAACGCGTCGGCATCCCGCTGGCCACGATCCGGGAGGCTCTCGCCGAACTCCCCGAGGAGCGCACGCCCACCCGGGAGGACTGGGCCCGTCTCTCGCGCGCGTGGCGCGCGGAGCTCGACGAACGCATCAAGCAGCTCAACCGTCTCCGTGACCACCTCACCGACTGCATCGGCTGCGGCTGCCTCTCCCTCGCCACCTGCGTCCTGTCCAACCCGGACGACGCCTTCGGCGAACGAGGCTCCGGCTCCCGCCTGTTGGTGGAGCAAACCCCACGACAGTCCGCCACGCGGGGACAGCCCGCCCCGACGGAGCGGCCTGCCGCTCCAGGACACCCTGCCGAGGCGGACCGGCCTGCCCCGACACACCGGCCTGCCACGGTGGAGCGGCTTTCCGCGGTGGAACTGAGCGCAGGAGGGCCGAGCGCCGGGGGACCGACGGCCGACTGCTGCTGAACCGGGGCCCCGCCCCTCGGGCCCCGGCTGCGGCCCACCAGGCCATAGCCCCCGGCCTCTGGCCGCGGCCCCTGACCTCCTGGCCGCCAGCCGCCAATCACGGTTCCCCGGCGGCTGACCCCCGACCTGGGCCTCTGGCCACGGGTCACCGTCCCCGGCGGCTGGCCACCGTCCGGGGCCTCTGGCCGCGGCCCCTGACCTCCTGGCCGCCAGCCGCCAATCACGGTTCCCCGGCGACTGACCACGGGCCACCGTCCGCGGCCTTTGGCTACGGGCTACCGGTCTTCCGGCCACCGCCCCCGGCCCACGGGTCGCCGGGACACGGGCTTTTGGCCCCTCCGGGACGGCGCCCTGGCCCTGGGGCGGCCCTTGGCGTCGCCCCACCCAGCCGCCGGGATCCCGACCTCACTCGTACTCGGTGCCGCCCTTGCGGGTCAGGTATGCGCCGCTTACCGCCTTGGCGATCGCCCTTCCTCCTGTCACCGGGCTGTGGCGCTCGACGGCCGGCCGGATCACCACGCCCTCGCGCAGGTGCAGCCCGCGTCCGGAGACCGTCTCCCGGCCCGTGGCGATCTCCAGGACCCGACCGCTGTCGTACGGGCCCTCGAACAGGCGTGGGACCAGGGGCAGTTCGCCGTCAAGCAGTCGCGCCGCGTCCAGCCAGCGCACCGTGCCGTCGATCTCCGCGGACACGTCGAACACCGCGTATCCGAGGGTGTCGCGCCGGCCGTCCGCGCCGTACGTCAGGTCCTGTACGCCCGCTCCGTACACCTCCCCGAAGACGCCGATCCGGCGCGCGCCGACCCGCTCGGCGAGGCGGGCCGCGGCCTCGGGGACGCCGTGGCCGCGTACGGCCCGCCAGTACAGGTTCCCCGGGTCCTCCCGCAGGGCGAGGGACTTCGCGCCGAAGCCCTTCGAGGACACGTACACCCGCTCCTCGTCCGCGACATACGTCAGCAGGCACGCCGAGCCGTGCAGTTTCTCGGTCAGGACCACCGGTTCGCCGGGTTCGAAGAGGCCGGGGTAGCGCTGGATGTTCTCGATGTCGACCCACGGCAGCAGATCCGGCGCCGCCTCGACCTCGCCGTTCATCTTCGGAGGGATCGGCGGCACCCACTTGACGATGCCCAGCCGCTCCGCGAAGTCGGTGCCCTCCGCCGCGGCCAGCGCCAGGTCGACCTCGGCCAGCGCCTTCGGCCGGCACACGATCCCCTGCGACAGCTCGCCCCGTAGCCGCACCGCCTTCACCCGGTCCGACCCGCTGCCCGCCAGCCGCCCGGTCAGCCCCAGCTCCTCCACCAGCCCGGTGGGGAGCACCGACTGCTCGGGGATGTACAGGGCGGCCTCGCCGGTGCGGTACGCGCCCTTGGCGACGACGGCCCGGTACAGGCCGACCTGGGCCAGTTCGAGGGCGTCGGCGTTGGGGTGCTCGTGGACGGTCAGCACTTCGGCGGTGACGCGCAGCGTCGACATGAGGGGCTCCTTCAAGTCCTCGAACAAAAAGCTCAGTTGGCTTTCATCGCACCCAATTCTCCCGGTCGGAAAGCGATGGAGCGAGCCGATTGGCGGCTGGTAGCGTCACTCTCTTCGGCCGACGGCGACACCGTCGCGCACGGAGTCCGGACGGGCCCGCTCCCGTGTCCTCGGCCGCCCTCGCCACCGCCCCGTCGGCATCGGCACGGTCTTCGACGGCTCCGCCGGCCTGCCGGAAGGCGAGCGCCGGGCTCACCCGTACCGGGTCAGTGCCTCCGCCACCAACCGAGCGTTGGACACGGCCCGTTCCCCGTCCGGCAGGGTCAGCGTGTCCTCCAGACCCATGCGGGTCGCCAGGCCCAGGCGAGCGGCCAGCCGGAACACCGGCCAGGCGCCGCCGTCCTCCCCGTGCAGCAGGACCGGACGGCCGAACGCGCTGCCGAGCCCGGTCAGGAGGGCGTGCGCGGTCGACTCGGCCGTGTCCGGGACGCTGTCCGTCACCTCCGCGAGCACCCGCAGCACCTTCGGGGCGAGGGGCGAGCGGGCGAACCGCGCCGCCCCGTCCGTACCTGACCAGATGCCGGCCTCCACGCCCACGCCCCTCGCGAAGAGGGCGGCGGCCAGCTCCTCCGCGCCCGGCTCGTGCCAGTTGACCGAGGCGTGGTCGGGCAGCACAGTCCAGTCGCGCACCTGGGCGAGCCGGGCCGCCGGGTCCGGCTGGGCCCAGGCGCCCGTGGTCACGCCGACCGGCACCGCCACCCGCGCCCGTATCGCGTCGAGGGTCGCCGCGACCAGCCGCGGTGACATCGTGTCCTGTCCGCACGGTGTCTTGGGATGGACATGGACATCCGTGGCCCCCGCCGCGACGGCCTCGGCCGCGGCGTCCGCCATCGCCTCCGGCGTCAGCGGGACGTACGCACCGTCCGCCGCGCCACGCGCTCCGTTGAGACAGACCTGCACCATGCCCCGATGGTGACACCCGCCACTGACAACGGCGCCGGTCGAAGGGAACCCGATGAACCGGAACGAATCGGCCCGGATCGCAAAATCGGGGGTGCGGCATCCCCGGCGCACCCCCGCCGAGCTCGCAGGCCGGCCGCGGGCCGGCCTTGGGCAGAGTTCAGGCCGGTGTCAGGCCGACACCAGCAGTCGTCCGCCCCTGGCGTACGCCAGGGCCTCGGGCGTGAGCACGGGGCGCGGTACGAGAATTCCGCAGTCCGCGCAGACCGGACCCGCCGACGGTTCGTGATCCAGGTCGTACTTCCAGGGCAGCCGCTCGCCGCCGCACACCGGGCAGCCCGAGCCCGGAGCGCGCTTCAGCGCGGCGATCAATCTGCGCAGGACCTCGGCCAGCGGCTCAAGGGGGTGCAGCCGGGGATCGTCGCACCAGGCCACACCGAAACCGCCCCAGGTCAGCCGGTGCCAGTCGTCCACGGTGCCGGGCCTGCGCAGCCCGTCGTGCTTCTCCTTCTTGCGGCGCTCGGCGAACTCGACCTCGTAGGCCAGCCACACCGCCCGCGCCTCCTCCAGCTCGTCCAACGCGGCCACGAGCCGCGCCGGATCGGGGGAGCGGTCCTCCGGACCGAACCCGGCACGGGAGGAAAGATGGTCCCAGGTCGCCCTGTGCCCGTAAGGAGCGAACCGCTCAAGGCACTTGCGCAGCGAGTACCGCCGCAGCGCCAGATCGCAACGCGGGTCTCGCACCTGTCTCGCCAGACTCCGGAAACCGGCCATCGCCTTGCACCTCCGTCACATCTGTACCTGTACTTCGGTCACTTCGGCGTCGTCGTACGGACGTCGTCGAATAGACGTATCGACATGCGATTCGGCTCCATCCGATTTCCGAAGACCTCCACCTGCCGAAAACTTGACGCATGTTCATCTTCAATCCCGGGGATACCGGCGGTAACCTTCCGGCCACCCCCGTCGCTAGGAGCAGCCGATGCCTCGGCGAACCCCACGCAACACTCTCGACAGACTGAGAACTCCCGGCAGATTCCCCGGGTTCCTGAAGACCGCGTCCGTATGCGCCCTGATCGCCGGTCTTTTGTCGCCCATTACCCAAGTGGCGACAGCCGCCGAGGTCACCGCCGCGAACGACTACTGCGGCGGCCAGTGCTCCGACATCCTGCCGCCCGGCGAGAACGGCAACGCCACCCTCGCGCAGGTCCTCCTCAACCAGGCCTTCGGCACCCAGCCCGACCATGCCGAGGACCAGCTCGGCCCCTACGCCAACCTGGCCAAGGGCTACCCCACGCTCACCAACGCCACGATCAACACGTTCTTCAACGACGCGTCGTTCGGTGTCGCCTCGGATCAAGTCGCCTCCACCCTGAGTCCCGCGGGCCGCAGCGACGTGACGATCGTCCGCGACAAGAAGACGGGCGTACCGCACATCACCGGTACCACCAGATACGGCACCGAGTTCGGTGCCGGGTATGCGGCGGCCCAGGACCGGCTGTGGCTCATGGACGTCTTCCGGCACGTCGGCCGCGGCCAGCTCACCGCCTTCGCGGGCGGCGCCCCCTCCAACCAGGGTCTCGAGCAGCAGTTCTGGCGCAACGCTCCGTACACCGAGGCAGACCTCCAGGCCCAGATCGACAACGCCGTCGCCACCAACGGCACCCGCGGCCAGCAGGCGCTCGCCGACGCCAACGCCTACCTCGCCGGCATCAACTCCTACATCGACGCCTCCGACAGCGGCCGCTACTTCCCCGGTGAATACGTTCTGACGGGGCACAAGGACTCAGTCACCAACGCCGGCACCATCGACCATTTCAAGATCACCGACCTGGTGGCGCTGGCCTCGGTGATCGGCGCGCTCTTCGGCTCGGGCGGCGGCGGAGAGGTCAACAACGCGGTGTCGCTGCTCGCCGCGCAGGAGAAGTACGGCGTGCAGCAGGGCAGCGAGGTCTGGGAGGCGTTCCGTGAACGCAACGACCCGGAGGCCGCGCTCACCCTCCACAACGGCCAGAGCTTCCCGTACGCCGCCAAGCCCGCGAGCCCGCAGGGCGAGGCGCTGCCCGACACCGGCTCGGTGACCGCGGAGCCGCTGGTCTACGACGCCACGGGCACCGGGGGAGACGCCACGGCCTCCGCCACCTCGGCCACGGCGACCGCGACCGCCCTCAGTTCGGCCAGGCGAGGCATGTCCAACGCCCTCGTCGTCAGCGGCCAGTCCACCGCGAGCGGTCACCCGATCGCCGTCTTCGGCCCGCAGACCGGCTACTTCGCCCCGCAGCTGCTCATGCTCCAGGAGATCCAGGGCCCGGGCATCAGCGCCCGCGGTGCCTCCTTCGCGGGCCTGAGCATGTACGTCGAACTCGGCCGCGGCCAGGACTACGCGTGGAGCGCCACGACCTCCGGCCAGGACATCATCGACAGCTACGCGGTCGAGCTCTGCCAGGACGACTACCACTACCTGTACCACGGCACCTGCACGGCCATGGACGTGGTGGAGCAGAAGAACGCCTGGAAGCCGACCACCGCCGACGGGACGGCCGCCGGCTCGTACACCATGCGCGTGTACCGCACGAAGTACGGTCCGGTGGAGTACCGGGCGACCGCGGGCGGCAAGAAGGTCGCCTACACGACCCTGCGCTCGTCCTTCATGCACGAGGCCGACTCGATCATCGGCTTCCAGATGCTGAACGACCCGGACCACGTCAAGAGCCCGCAGACCTTCCAGAGCGCGGTGCAGCACATCAACTACACCTTCAACTGGTTCTACGCCGACTCCGCGCACACCGCGTACTACAACAGCGGCGACAACCCGGTGCGGGCGAGCGGTGTCGACGCCGAGTTCCCGGTGTGGGCGCAGGCGGCGTACGAGTGGAAGAACTGGGTGCCGGCCACCAACACGGCCGACTACACCCCGGCCTCGGCGCATCCCAACTCCATCGACCAGGACTACTACATCTCCTGGAACAACAAACAGGCCCTGAACTACTCGACGGCCTCCTGGGGTGACGGCTCGGTCCACCGCGGCAACCTGCTGGAGGACCGGGTGAAGAAGCTGGTCGCGGCCGGCGGCGTCACGCGCGCGTCCCTGACGAAGGCGATGGCGGACGCGGCGCTCGCGGACCTGCGGGCCGAGGACGTCCTGCCCGACCTGCTGAAGGTGGTCAACAGTGCCACGGTCACCGACTCCACGGCCGCGGCCGCGGTGACCAAGCTCCAGGCCTGGCTGACGGCGGGCGGCAGGCGGACGGAGACGGCGGCCGGTTCGAAGACGTACGCCGACGCCGACGCGATCCGCATCCTCGACGCCTGGTGGCCGCTGCTGGTGAAGGCCGAGTTCGCGCCCGGCCTCGGCACCGGCCTGTACACGGCGCTCACCGCGAACCTGCCGATCGACGAGACCCCGTCGGCCGCCCACGGCCCGACCGGGGCGCACGCCGGCAGCTCCTTCCAGTACGGCTGGTGGAGCTATGTCGACAAGGACGTCCGGGCCGTGCTGGGCGAGACGGTACAGGGCGGGCTGACGCAGAAGTACTGCGGCGGCGGCACGCTCACCGGCTGCCGGGACATCCTCATCAGCTCCCTGAAGGAGGCGGCGGGCAAGACCGCGGCCCAGGTCTACCCGGGCGACACCCTGTGCGCGGCGGGCAACCAGTGGTGCGCCGACTCGATCGTCCAGCGCACCCTGGGCGGCATCAAGCACGGCAACATCAGCTGGCAGAACCGGCCCACCTTCCAGCAGGTGGTGGAGTTCACCTCGCACCGGTAGTTCCTGTGGCGGCGGGCCGCGCCCCTAACGGATCCGGCCCGCCGCCAGCACCAGCCGCGCCAGCTCGGGGTGCACGATGTCGCTGTGCGCCCCGGCGGGCGCCCCGCCGCGCCGGACCACCGCCGCCGCGTCGACGTTCACGCACCCCGACGTCGGCAGCGGCCCGGACAGCGCGTCGGCGAGCACGCACGCGTGCGTACCCGGTACGGCCTGCGCCCCGTCGTGCCCCATGGCACCCCACTTGGCGCCCAGCATCTCCCCGACGAGTCCCTGAGCGTCGCCCGCCATCCGCGAGGCCAGCGGGTACATCGTGCTCAGTGCCTGGTCGAACCGCGAGTAACAGCACACCAGGGGGCCGTCGATCCGGTTCTGCTGCCCCTGGAGCACGCCGCCCGCGCGCGTGTCGTGCGGCAGCCGCGCGGCGAACGCGTAGTGCGAGAAGGCCCCTTGGAGCAGCGTCACCGACTTCACCGTGCGCACCCCCTCCGGCAGCCCCCGCAGCGCGAACGACACCAGCCGCGCGCCGAAGCTGTGTCCCACCAGATGCACCCGGGCGGCCGGCGCCACCGCCGCCAACCGCCCCACGAGCGGCCCGAGTCCACGCTCGCCCACCGTCCCGGCGCGCCGCTTCATCGCGTAGTACGTCGCCTGCCGCAACAGCTCGTGCGCCCCGTCCCACGGGCTGGGCAGCGCGAATCCGGCGGCTTCCGGGGCGGATTCGAGGCCCGCCAGGGCCCGCGCGAACTCCTCGCAGGCCACCGCCGTCGGGCAGGAGAACATCTCGGGCTCGTCCTGCGGCACCCCCTTCGCCAGCGTGTCCGCCCCGAACAGCGCCTGCGGTCCCGGCGGCACCACGTCCACCAGCAGCCGCACCAGCCGCCCGAACTCCTCCAGTTCGGCCTCCTCGGCGGGCCGCTGCTCCAGCAGCCGCGCGATCCGGTCGACCACCGTGGCCCGGCCGGGGAACGTCTCGAGGAGCGCGTGACGGGTGTCCCCGTCCAGCGCCGGGCGCCGGACCACGGTGGCCGCCGCGGAGCGCGGGAAGTCGGGGATCGGCTCGTCCGGGAACCGCATCGACGGCCACACCACGCCCACGTACCCGATCCTCGCCGCCGGGGCGAGCGCGGGGACCGGTGCGAAGAAGCGGCTGCAGAGCAGGGTCGCGCCGGCGCGGTCGCTGTTCCAGCCGTGCGAGAAGACGATCAGGTCACGGACCCCGCGCCGTCCCACCCCGGCCAGCAGCCGGTCCCGCTCGCCGGCGTCGCCGTCCCCGTCGGCATCGAAGGTCAGTTCCCAGTAGGGCGTCACGCTCATCGCCGGATCCGCCATGAAAGACCCCCTCGTCCCGCGAAGCGATGCGCCAGGATGGGGGCATCGTCCTGCGAACGGGGTCAATTGGCCATACATCACGGCTCGTCCGTACAAGAGGCGATCATGTCATGTCCATCCGGAACCGGACGTCGATCCGGGGTGGCCCTTCCGCCGGAACATACCGACTGGTTAGTCTGGCGGTAGAGCCGATTCGTACCGCAGTCGCGTCGAAGGAGACCGATGGTGGAAGCCGTGCAGGATGCCGGAGTGGTCGTGACCGGAGCGGGGGGCGGTATCGGGGCCGCGCTGGCCCGCCGCTTCGCCGCCGAGGGGGCCCGGGTCGTCGTCAACGACCTGGACGCGGACCGGGCGCGGGCGGTCGCCGACGAGATCGGCGGGATCGCGGTCCCCGGCGACGCCTCCACGATCGTCGAGCAGGCCCGGGAGGCGCTCGGCGGCACCGTCGACGTGTACTGCGCCAACGCCGGGGTCGCCTCGGGCGGCTCGGAGTCGGCCGAGGAGGCCGTCTGGGCGCTCGCCTGGGACGTCAACGTCATGGCCCATGTCCGGGCGGCCCACGCGCTGCTCCCGGACTGGCTGGAGCGCGGGCAGGGCCGGTTCGTCTCGACCGTCTCCGCCGCCGGGCTGCTCACCATGATCGGCGCCGCCCCCTACAGCGTCACCAAGCACGGCGCGTACGCCTTCGCCGAGTGGCTGTCGCTGACCTACCGCCACCGGGGGGTCAAGGTCCACGCGATCTGTCCCCAGGGTGTCCGCACCGACATGCTCGACGCCACCGGCAGCGCGGGCGACCTGGTGCTCAAGCCGACCGCGATCGAGCCGCAGGACGTGGCGGACGCCCTGTTCAAGGGGATCGCGGAGGACCGTTTCCTGATCCTGCCGCACCCCGAGGCCGCCGCGTACTACCAGCTGCGGGCCGGCGATCCCGACCGCTGGCTGTCGAACATGAACCACCTCCAGCAGAAGTGGGAGGCCGCCGAATGAGCGCGCCCGTCTCGCGTTACGCGGCCAAGCCCTGGGTGGCCCTCCTCGACGAGGCCCAGCGTGGCCCGATCGACCCCGCCGACTCCCTCGTGCACGCCTTCCGCAGGTCCGTCGCCGAGGCCCCGGACCGCCCCTGCCTCGCCTACTTCGACGGCCGGCTCAGCTACCGCGAGGTGGACGAGCTCAGCGACTCAGTGGCCGGTCACCTCGCCGCCCGCGGCCTGGAGCCCGGCGACCGGGTCGCCGTCCTCCTGCAGAACTCCCCGCACTTCGTCCTCGCCCTGCTGGGCGCCTGGAAGGCGGGCGCGACGGTCGTCCCCGTCAACCCCATGTACAAGTCGGGGGAAGTCGCCCACGTCCTGCGGGACGGCGAGGTGGCCGCGCTGATCTGCTCCGACCGGGCCTGGGATTCGTATCTGCGCCAGACGGCGGCCGACTCGCCCGTGCGGATCGTGCTCACCGGCTGCGAGCTGGACTTCCAGACGCGGGGCGACGCGCGCGTGCTCACCTTCGAACGCCTCCCGCAGCCGCCCGACACCGACGACCTCACCGCCGTCGCCCGCGCCGGCCACAAGGCGCCGGAGGGCCGCGACCTCGCCCCCGCCGACATCGCCCTGATCAGCTACACCTCGGGTACGAGCGGTGCCCCCAAGGGCGCCACCAACACGCACCGCAACATCATGTTCAACGCCGAGCGGCAGCGCACCGGGCTGCGTCTGCCCGAGGCGCCCGTCTACTACGCGCTCGCGCCGCTGTTCCACATCACCGGCATGGTCTGCCAGCTCGGCGCCTGTCTGAACAGCGCGGGGACGCTCGTCCTGACGTACCGCTTCGAGGCGGGCGTCGTCCTGGAGGCGTTCGCCGAGCACAAACCGCACTACACGGTGGGCCCCTCCACCGCCTTCATGGCGCTGGCCGCCCATCCCGGCGTCACCCGGGACCACTTCGCGTCCTTCGTGAACATCTCCTCCGGCGGCGCGCCGGTGCCGCCGGCCCTCGTGGAGAAGTTCCGGGCGGGCTTCGGGCCGTACATCCGCAACGGTTACGGGCTCACCGAGTGCACCGCGCCCTGCGCCTCCGTCCCGCCCCAGCTGGAGGCGCCGGTCGACCCGGCCTCCGGGACCCTCGCCGTCGGCGTGCCCGGCCCCGACACGGTCGTCCGCATCGTCGACGACCAGGGTGCCGAGGTGCCGTTCGGCGAGCAGGGCGAGATCGTCGTGCGGGGTCCGCAGGTGGTCCCCGGCTACTGGCGGCGGCCCGAGGCCACCGCCGAGACCTTCCCCGGCGGCGAGCTGCGCACCGGTGACATCGGGTTCATGGACGAAGAGGGCTGGCTGTACGTCGTCGACCGCAAGAAGGACATGATCAACGCGTCCGGCTTCAAAGTGTGGCCGCGCGAGGTCGAGGACGTGCTGTACACCCACCCTGCCGTGCGCGAGGCGGCCGTCGTGGGGGTGCCGGACGGCTATCGCGGGGAGACCGTCAAGGCGTACATCAGCCTGCGTCCCGGCGCCGACACGGATGCGGATACGCTCGCGGCCTACTGCAAGGAGAGGCTGGCGGCCTACAAGTATCCGCGCCAGGTGGAGATCCTGCCCGACCTGCCCAAAACGGCGAGTGGGAAGATCCTCAGGCGGGAGCTGCGTTCCCGCCCGCACGACGGTCGGTAGTACGACGTCCGGGGTACGGCGGCCGGCGGTACGACGATCCGTATCGAGTCGGTCAGCAGCAGCTCAGCAGCACGACAGCCGGTAAGGCTCGCCGATAAGGCATCGAGGAAGGCAGGTGGCGGCAGTGCCCAGGACGACGGACGGTGACGGGACACCCGTGCCGCAGCGGCTGCTGGCCGCCGCCACCAGGCTCTTCGCCGAGCAGGGCTACGACCGCACCTCGGTGCAGGAGATCGTGGAGGCGGCCGGCGTCACCAAGGGGGCGCTGTACCACTACTTCGGCTCCAAGGACGACCTCCTGCACGAGGTGTACGCGCGTGTGCTGCGCGTTCAGCAGGAGCGTCTCGACGCCTTCGCCAACGCCGACGAGCCGATCGAGAAGCGGCTGCGGGGCGCGGCGGCGGACGTCGTCGTCACGACGATCGAGAACCTCGACGACGCGATGATCTTCTTCCGCTCGATGCACCACCTGAGCCCGGAGAAGAACAAGCAGGTGCGCGCCGAGCGCCGGCGCTACCACGAACGCTTCCGTGCCCTCGTCGAGGAGGGCCAGCAGGCCGGTGTCTTCTCCACGGCGACCCCGGCCGACCTGGTCGTGGACTACCACTTCGGGTCCGTCCACCACCTGTCGACGTGGTACCGGCCGGGCGGGTCGATGGGGCCGCAGCAGGTCGCCGATCACCTGGCCGACCTGCTGCTGCGGGCCCTGCGTCCCTGAGACCGTCACCTGGAGTTCATGGGTCCAGGGTCTGTTGCGAAAGCCTCGGACGCCCGGACCCGGCCGCCCAGTCAAGGACGCCCGAAACCGGAAGCCCGGACAGGGCCGTCCGGCAGAGGCCAACGGCTCGGGTCGGCGCCACGGGCACTCCCCAAGCTCGCGGCGATGGGACGTCTGAGAGGGCCGCTCCCCGGAAATTCCCGAGTTCCGCCGGGAGCTCGGAGATAGCCTCAGCACTGCGAATCGTCCAGCGGGGAGGGCAGGGCATGCGAGGACAGGACTGGATCGAACGTGCGGGAGAGCTGTTCGAAGCGGCGATGTTCGGCGGGGACGCCTCCGCGCTGGACCGGTCCGATGACGCCCTCGACGCGATCGAGGCACCGCTCTCCATGGCGCGGGGAAAGGTATTGCACGTCCGCTTCCTGAACGACCGTGAAGAGAACAGCCAGGAACTGGTGCACTTCGAGCGCGCGGCCGAGTTGTACCAGCGTCTCGGTGACGCGTCGGGTGAGGCGGACGCGTTGTTCTGGGTCGGCTGCTGGTATCAGGTGGTGAAGGGCGACGGCGCCAACGGCAGGCCGTACTTCGAGCGGTCGTACGAGCTGGCGAAATCCGTCGACGACCGGATGACGATGTCCTACGCGATACGCCATCTCGGCTTCGCCGACAAGGACGCAGGCCAATTCGATCAGGCCCGCGAGCGGTTGACCGAATCGGTGACGCTGCGCCGGGAGATCGGCTTCAGGCCGGGGGAAGCAGCCGGCCTGGTGGCGTTGGCCTACCTCTCGGCCGAGACCGGCGACCGATCGGCCGCGCTCCACCACCTCGACGAGGCCGAGTCGGTTGCCGAGGGGTGCGGTGCCAAGGCCGTGTTGGGGTGGATCGAGCAAGCCCACACGCTCATCCGCTCCTAGGGTCTGTGGGAAGTGCTGGTCACAGCCACTCGTGAGGACTGCGACCAGCACGGTCGCCTCGTAGCGGACGGCAAGCTTGTCGTACCTCGTGGCCACGGCCCGGTGGCGCTTGAGGCGGTTGATCCCACATTCGGCCGCGTGGCGCTCGCGGTGGTCGGTCTTGTCGGACTTCGGCGGCCGACCGCCCCGGGAACCTAGTTTTCTGACGGTTGCGGATTCGGTCCGCCGCGCCACAGCCGCGAGCACCTGGACGCCGTCGCCGCCGAACTCGACGGCCGCCCACGCAAAACGCCCTGCGGACGGGGTGTTGCAACGACTCTTGAACTGAAGGACGCCGGGGCTCTCCTGAAGCCACCCGCCGTTGCGGGTCGCCTTTACAGGTACTTCTTCAACTCCCGTCGCGCCAGCGACCGCTGGTGCACCTCGTCCGGCCCGTCGGCGATCATCAGCGTGCGGGCTCCGGCGTACAGCTCGGCCAGGGGGAAGTCCTGGCTGACGCCGCCCGCGCCGTGCAGCTGGATCGCGCGGTCGATGATGTCGACCACCGCGCGAGGCGTGGCGATCTTGATGGCCTGGATCTCGGAGTGGGCGCCCCGGTTGCCGACGGTGTCCATCATCCAGGCGGTCTTCAGTACCAGCAGCCGCAGCTGCTCGACCGTCACGCGCGCGTCCGCGATCCAGTTGTGGACCACGCCCTGCTGGGCCAGCGCCTTGCCGAAGGCGTCGCGGGAGACGGCCCGGCGGCACATCAGCTCGATCGCCCGCTCGGCCATGCCGATCAGCCGCATGCAGTGGTGGATGCGGCCCGGGCCGAGCCGGGCCTGCGCGATGGCGAAGCCGCCGCCCTCCTCGCCGATCAGGTTCGTCACCGGTACCCGCGCCCCGTCGAAGACCACCTCGGCGTGACCGCCGTGGGAGTGGTCCTCGTAGCCGAAGACCTTCATGGCCCGCTTGACCGTGACGCCCGGTGTGTCGCGCGGGACCAGCACCATGGACTGCTGACGGCGGGGATCGGCGCCGTCCGGGTCCGTCTTGCCCATCACGATGAAGATCTTGCAGTCCGGGTTCATCGCCCCGGAGATGTACCACTTGCGGCCCGTGATGACGTAGTCGTCGCCGTCGCGCTCGATGAGCGTGGTGATGTTCGTGGCGTCGGAGGACGCCACCTCCGGCTCGGTCATCGCGAACGCCGAGCGGATCTCGCCCGCCAGCAGCGGCTCCAGCCACTGCTTCTTCTGCCGCTCGTCGCCGAACTGGGCGAGCACCTCCATGTTCCCGGTGTCCGGGGCGGCACAGTTCAGGGCCGTCGGCGCCAGCTGGGGGGAGCGGCCGGTGATCTCGGCCAGCGGCGCGTACTGGAGGTTCGTGAGGCCGGCGCCGTGCTCGGCGTCGGGAAGGAACAGGTTCCACAGGCCCTGCCCGCGCGCCTGCGCCTTCAGCTCCTCGACCACGGCCGGGGTGTCCCACGGCGAGGCGAGCAGCGCGCGCTGCTCCTCGGCGACGGGCTCGGCCGGGTACACGTACTCGTCCATGAAGGCGAGCAGCTTGGCGCGGAGCTCCTCGGTGCGTGCGTCGAACGCGAAGTCCATGCCGGTCAGCCTTCCTGCAGAGTGGTCAGTCCGTGCTCGATGAAGACGGGGACGAGCTCCCCGATGCGGTCGAAGCCGCGCCCGACCGTCTGGCCCAGCGTGTACCGGTAGTGGATGCCCTCCAGGATCACGGCGAGCTTGAACCAGGCGAACGCCGTGTACCAGGAGACCGCCGAGACGTCACGCCCCGAGCGGGTCGCGTACCGCTCGATCAGCTCGGCCGGCGACGGGTGCCCGGGGGCCGAGGCGGTCGTGGAGATGGGCGAGTCGGGCAGTTCCAGGGGCATGCTGTACATCACCAGCAGCCCCAGGTCGGTCAGCGGGTCGCCGAGCGTCGACATCTCCCAGTCGAGGATCGCCGTGATCGTGTCGTCGGCCCCGATCAGGACGTTGTCGAGCCGGTAGTCGCCGTGCACGACGGCCGGCGCGGGTGAGTGCGGCAGCCCGCGGCCGAGCGCCGCGTGCAGCTCGTCGATCCCGGGCAGGTCGCGGCTGCGGGAGGCGTCCAGCTGCTTGCCCCAGCGGCGCAGCTGCCGGTCCAGGAAACCCTCGGGCCGGCCGAAGTCGGCCAGGCCCACCGCGGCGGGGTCCACCGCGTGCAGCTCCACCAGTGTGTCCGTCAGCGAGAGCACCGCGTCCCGGGTGCGCTGCTCGCCGAGCGGGACGAGCTCGTCGGCGGTGCGGTAGGGCGTGCCCTCGACGAACTCCATGACGTAGAAGGGCGCCCCGGGCGCGGCCCCGTTCTCGGGGTCCTCGCACAGCAGCACCGGGCGAGGCACCGGCACGCTCGTCGGGTGCAGGGCGCTGATCACCCGGTGCTCGCGCCTCATGTCGTGCGCGGTGGCCAGGACATGGCCGAGCGGGGGCCGCCGCACGACCCACTTGGCCGCGCCGTCGGAGACCGCGTAGGTGAGGTTCGACCGTCCGCCCTCGATCAGCCGGCCGGTGAGAGGGCCGCCGACCAGACCGGGACGCTCACGCTCCAGCAGGGCACGCAGCCGGTCGAGGTCGAGTCCTGGCGGGTGGTCGGGGCTCATGCGTCGCTCCTACGGGCGGGACGGGGAATCGGCACGCACACCATGATGCCGACCGGTCGGTATGCCGTCCAGTGGTCACGCCCAACGTGATCGGGGCCACGATAGGGCGACGGCTCCCCGGGGAGTACCCGGGGAGCCGTATCGGGGCGGTTTCAGGCCGCCCGGGCCGTCGCCTTCCGGCCGGTCGGTGGTCGTATCGGCAGTCGCCTCAGTGGTCGTCCCAGTGTCCTTCGTGCTCGGCGTGCCGGTGGCCGTCGTGCAGGTAGTCCATGTGGTCGCCGTGCCGCACGCGCGGGTGCCCGCAGTCCTCGCCGTGCCGGTGCTCGTGCCCGTCGTGGGCCACGTGCCCGCCCGGCTCGCACTCGTCCCAGTGGCCGCCGTGCTCGCGGTGCAGATGCCCGTCGTGGGCGTAGTCGACGTGGTCGCCGTGGCTGACCCGGGTGTGTCCGCAGTCCGGACCGTGGGTGTGGGTGTGGGCGGAGTGCTCGACATGGAGGGTGGTCATGGGGTGCTCACCTTCGAAGCTGCGCGTGATGACGTCGGCCAGGCTGCCACGCGAACTCCGCATATCGGCTCATTCGGCTTGCGTGGCGTACGGGGACCCCGGAGGGTCGGACCCATGAAGGCCATCAGCTACTCCCGCTACGGCGGCCCCGAGACGCTCGTGTACGGGGACGTCCGCGAGCCCAGGATCGGACCCGACTCGGTGCTGGTGAAGGTCCGGGCGGCGGCCGTGAACCCCGTCGACTGGAAGGCCCGCGAGGGTCTTCTGGACCCGATCCTCGACGCCGTCTTCCCGGTGGTTCCCGGCTGGGACGTCTCCGGCGTCGTCGTTCAGCTCGGGGTGTCCGTCGTGGAGTACGCCGTCGGTGACGAGGTGATCGGCTACGTCCGCGAGGACTTCCTGTCCCGCGGCACCTTCGCCGAGTACGTCGGCGCCCCGGTGCGCACGCTCGCCCGCAAGCCGCGCAACCTCACCTGGGAGGAGGCCGCGGGCCTGCCGCTGGCCGGGCTCACCGCCTACCAGGTGCTGACCAAGGCCCTCCAGGTGAAGCGGGGCGAGACCGTTCTCGTGCACGCGGCGGCGGGCGGCGTCGGCTCCATCGCCGTACAGCTCGCCCGCCATCTGGGCGCCCGGGTGATCGGCACGGCGAGCGAGACCAACCACGACTTCGTGCGCTCGCTGGGCGGTGAGCCGGTGACCTACGGCGAGGGGCTGTCGGAACGGGTGCGGGGACTGGCCCCCGAGGGCGTGGACGCGGCCTTCGACACGGTCGGCGGCGACACACTGAAGGTCTCCGCCAATCTGGTGGCCCCGGAGGGACGCCTGGTGTCGGTCGCCGACGGGGACGTCGTCGGGTACGGCGGCCGGTACTACTGGGTCCGGCCCGACGCCGAGGATCTCACCCGGTTGTCGGAACTCGCCGAACAGGGCGTGGTGTCCGTACACGTCTCCGAGACGTTCCCGCTGGAGCGCGCGGCGGACGCCCACCGCCTGAGCGAGCAGGGCCGCACCCGGGGCAAGATCGTGGTGACGGTCGACTGGTCGGACGAGAGCGCCGAGGGCGCGGAGCGGTGAGTGGAGGCGGCGACGAGAGGGCCGGAGGCCGGAGCGGTGAGGCGAGCGGGCGCCGGGCGAGGCTGTGGACCGCGGGCGGGGGCGCGGTGAGGCGGGGGGCGAGGCTGTGGACCGCGGGCGGGAGAGCGGTGAGGCGAGGGAGGCACCGGCCGAGGTCCTGGACCATCACGGGCGGGGCGGGGCGGGGCGGGGCGGGGCGCGGGGAGGGGAGGCGCGCAGGCCGAGGTCCTAGACCACCACCAGCGCCGCGGCGCACACCGCCGTCGCCACCGTGCACAGGACCGCCGCCGTGGCGTGTCGCGGGGCGAGCGCCTCCGGGCTCGCCGTGGCGGACAGGGCGTGGATCCGGCGGTGGGCGAGCAGCAGGAAGGCCAGCCACAGTCCGCAGCACAGGCCGCAGGCGACGATCCCGGAGACCGACACCCCGCCGTGCAGCGCCGCCTTGACGGCGAGTACGGCGGCCACGGTGCTCGCCAGGGTGGTGCGCCGCCAGGCGAGCCGGGTCCGTTCCGGCTGAAGACCGGGGTCGCGCTCGGGCTGAGGGCGGGGGTCACGCGCCGACCGGGCCTCCCCGCTCACCCGTCCCACCCCACCAGCACCACGACGACCATCGCCACGGCCACCACCGCGATCAGCACGCCCAGCAACGCGGGGAAGCGGGACGCCGGCAGGTCCTCGCCCCGGCGCATCGCCCGCTCGCAGCGTATCCAGTGGTTGACCGCGCGCAAGGAGCACAGCACGCCCGCGGCCAGCAGCGCGAGCGCCAGCCCGACCCGCGAGCCCCAGCGCAGGTCCGGCAGGAACTGGTCCACCGCGAAACCCCCGCCGATCAGCGCGAGCGCGGTGCGCAGCCAGGCCAGAAAGGTTCGCTCGTTCGCCAGCGAGAACCGGTAGTCGGGCGTGCGGCCCTCCTCCCGGACCTGCTCGGGAGCGAACCACAACCGGACGTTCTGTACGAACTCGATCACCTGAAGGACCCTACCCGCCACCCACCGCCCGGCCGGATCCCGATGCCCGGCGCAGCGATGCCCGCCCTGCTCGGCTCGCCCTGCTCAGCCTCTCGCCCGGTGCTGCCTGAGCCGCTCGTACGCCGCGAGCCCGTCCGGTACCCACTCCCAGACGGACAGTCGCCGTTCGATCTCCTCCTCGGGGAGGAAGTCGTGCCAGGCGACCTCCTCCACCTGAGGGTCCACCGGCAGATCGCAGCGGACCTCGTAGACGGCCGACCACCAGCTCCCCGCGGCGCCGGCGTCGTAGAGGAACTTGAAGAGGAACTCCGGGCGGGGCAGGCCGCTCACGCCCAGCTCCTCCTCGGCCTCGCGCAGGGCGGCGTCGTCGTAGGCCTCGCCCGCGCCGACCACCCCGCCGACGAACATGTCGTACAGCGAGGGGAAGACCAGTTTGACCGGGGTCCGGCGGTGGACGAAGATCCGGCCCTCGGCGTCCCTGGCGCGGACGAAGACACAGCGGTGGCGCAGTCCCTCGGCGTACGCCTGCCCACGGGGGGACTGTCCGACGACCACGTCGTTCTCGTCGACGATGTCGAGGATCTCGTCAGCAGCGCTCATGGGCCCATCCAAGCAGGCCCGTCCAAGCAGGCCCGCCGACGGTGCCGACGGCTCCGGCCCTGACGGTGGTTACGGCTACGGCTACGGCTACGGCTGCTGGGGCTGGAGGTCCGGGACCTTTTCGCTGGGCGCCGCGCCCCGCGGCATCGCCGGGTGCAGTCCGAGGAGCACGATGCCCGCGACGATCGCCGCCAGCCCCGCCGCCTCCCAGGCCAGCGCGCCGGTGTCGGTGCGGAGCCGGTCGCCGAGGAAGCCGACCCCGCAGATGATCCCCGCGAGGGGCTGCGCCGCGGTCAGCGCGGGCAGCGACATGCGCAGCGGCGCCGTCTCGAACGCGCTCTGGACCAGCACCAGGCCGGTCACGCCCAACGCGAGCACCGCGTACGGCTGCCAGCCGGTCAACAGCTCGCCGAGGCCGCCCGCGCCGAAACGCTGCCCGCTGACCCGGGTCAGCGCGTCCTGGACGCCGTACAGCAGACCCGCCGCGAGGGACAGCAACACAGGGCCGGAACTCAGCCGGGAGCGCTTGGCGTACGTGGTGAGCAACAGGGCCAGTCCGATCATCACCCCGATGATCAGCCAGTGCCGCAGGGGATCCGAGACCGCGCTGCCGCCGCGTGGCTCGCCGGCCACGATGAAGGTGCTGACCCCGCCCGCGAGCAGGACCAGGCCGGCCCAGCCCTGACGGCCCAGCGGCTGTTTTGTCTGGTGCCGGGAGAGCGCGAGGGCGAAGAGGAGGTTGGTCGCGAGCAGCGGCTCGACCAGGGAGATCTCGCCCTGACCCAGCGCGATCGCGCCCAGCGCCATGCCCGCCACCATCAGGCCGATGCCGCCCAGCCAGCGCGGCACCTTCATCAGGTCCAGCAGCAGCCGGGGGGAGAGGAAGTCACCGAGGGGCGCCTGCTGGGCCGCGTTCTGCTGGAGTACGAACCCGAAGCCCAGGCAGCAGGCGGCACTCACGGCGAGAACCAGAACCAGAACCGACACGCTGCCTACCTCGATCATCCGGTCGGACCACGGACGGGATGCGTAGTGGCCGACTGTAGCGTCCCAGCGCCCTCCGTGCCCCTGGGAGTGCCCGTAACCATGCGCTCCGGACCCGCCCGGAACGCTGCTTCCGGGAGTACCCGGAACCGGGCGTTCGACTCCGCCGCGGCACCCGTGCACAGGGCCGGGGGTACGCGCGGCGGCCTATGGCCATGGTGTGCGGTACGGGCGGGCCGCGCCATGGCGTACGCCACACCGGGGCGACGGGTCACCGGCGGCAGGGGGTCCCACCAGGGCCGGTCCGCCACCAGATTCCCGCTACCTCGCGGCGGTCGACCCCTGTCCACACCCCCGAGCCCTGGTCGTACCCGGACCGCGCCCCCATCCGGTCTATCCTCGCGGCCCGCGCCGGTGCGCTCGGCCTGAGAGCGAGGTAAGAAGTCATGACGGAATTCTGACGGCCACCCGGGATACCTGGCCCCCACGGCCTCCCGAGTGCTCGAATGGAAAGGTGAACCCCGAACCACCCAAGCCGGCCGAACCCCCCGAGCCGCCCAGGGCACCCGACCCGGCCGAACCCCCGGACCGGGCGAAGGCCTCCGGGCCGCCCGAGACCCCTGGGTCGGCCACGGCCTCCGGCCCGGCCAGGGCTGCTGGCTCCGCCAGGGCATCCGAGTCGGCCGAACCATCGGAGCGCGGCAGGGCCTCCGGGCCGTCCGGGGCCCTTGGGTCGGCCACGGCCTCCGGTCCGGCCAGGGCATCCGAGTCGGCCGAACCATCGGAGCGCGGCAGAGCCTCCGGGCCGTCCGGGGCCCTTGGGTCGGCCACGGCCTCCGGCCCGGCCAGGGCCCCCGAGCCGGCCACGGCCTCCGGGTCGGCCAAGGGCCCCGGGTCGGCCGAAGCCCCCGGGCCGGCCGAGGACCGAGGGGCCGCCGCCGAAGGGCCCGCGGAGCGTGGCGCGCCCGTCGGGCGGCGGGTCTTCCTCGGTACGCTCGCGCTCGGCGCCCTCGGGGTCGTCGCCGCGCCCCCGCTCCAGCGCGCGGCGGAGGCCTTCCTCGGCAGTGCCGCCGACAAGGACCCCACCGGCCTCACCGGACTGCTCCCCAACGGCGGCGGCTTCCGCTACTACTCGGTGACGTCCTCGGTCCCACACAAGAACGCCACGGACTACCGCCTCACCGTGGACGGCCTCGTCGACCGTCCCGCCGCCTACACGCTGGCCGACCTCAGGGCCCTGCCGCAGACCCGGATGGTCAAGGACGTCCAGTGCGTCACCGGCTGGCGGGTGCCGGGCACGCCCTTCGAAGGCGTCCGGCTGTCCGCCCTGCTCGACGCGGCCGGGGTCCACGCCGACGCCGGCGCGATCCGCTTCACCTGTTTCGACGGCGCCTACACCGAGAGCCTCACCCTCGCCCAGGCCCGCCGCGCCGACGTCCTGGTCGCGCTGCGCATGCAGGACAAGGACCTCGGCCACGACCACGGCGGGCCCGTCCGCCTCTATGTGGCGCCCATGTACTTCTACAAGTCCGCCAAGTGGCTCTCCGGCATCACCGTCACCGAGAAGGTGAAGCCCGGCTACTGGGAGGACCGCGGCTACGACGTCGACGCCTGGGTCGGCCGTTCGAACGGACGGGACGATGACCCTACGAGCTGAGGCGCCGCCGGCGACCACCGAGATCCCCCGCTTCACCCGCGCCGAACGGTGGGTGCACCGCACCACGGCCCTGCTGATGGGCGTGTGCGTGCTGACGGCGGCCTTCCTGTACATCCCCGAGTTCGCCCAGCTCGTGGGGCGCCGCGACCTGGTCGTCCGGGTCCACGAGTGGGCGGGCCTGGCCCTTCCCGTGCCCGTCCTGGCGGGCCTCGCCTCCCGCGCGTTCCGCGCCGACCTGAGGCACCTCAACCGCTTCGGCCCGCACGACCGCCGCTGGCTGTGGGCCGCTCTGAACCGGGACAAGCGCCGGGAGTCGCGTCCGGCGGCCAAGTTCAACGCCGGACAGAAGGTCTACGCGGCCTGGATCGCCGGGGCGACCCTCGTGATGCTCGGCACGGGCCTGCTCATGTGGTTCACCCACCTCACCCCGATCATGTGGCGCACCAGCGCGACGTTCGTCCACGACTGGCTCGCCCTCACGATCGGCGTCGTCCTGGCCGGCCACATCGGCATGGCCCTGGGCGATCCGGAGGCCCGCCGCGGAATGCGCACGGGCTCGGTGAGCCGGGAATGGGCCCGCCGTGAACACCGCCTGTGGCGTCCCTGACCGCCCCCGTCACAAGGGCCTCCGTCACCCGGGCCTCCGTCACCCCGGCTCCTTTTCGCCCGGCCCCTTTCGCCCGGCCCCTCTTCCCCCGGCCCCTCTTCCCCCGGTCCCGCCGTCAGCCCGACCTGCCCCCGATGCCCCGATGCCCCTCAACTCCCGAAGTCCAGCAGCACCTTGCAGGAGCGGCCGCGGTCCGCGGCGAGGGCGAACGCCGACTCCGCGTCCCGCACCGTGACCACGGCGCTGATCAGCGCGTCGAACGCGGGCTCGACCGCGAGCAGACGCAGCGCCGCGTCGAACTCCGTGTCGAAGCGGAACGCCCCGCGCAACTCGATCTCCCGGCTGACCACGAGGTTCCCGGCGAAGGGGCTCTGGCCGGGCGGCAGCATGCCGAGCTGCACGACGACCCCGCCGCGCCGCACCAGCCGAAGGCAGGCGTGGAGCCCGGCGGCCACCCCGGACGCCTCGACGGCCACGTCCGCCTCCGACGGCCACCCGGGGTCCGCCGGATCATCGGCCCGTACGACGGTGTCGGCGCCGGCGGCACGCGCGTACCCGAGCGCGGTGGGCAGCGGGTCGGTCACGGTCACCCGGGCCGCGCCGGCCGCCTTCGCCGCCGCCACCACCAGGCAGCCGATGGGCCCGGCGCCGGTGACCAGGACATGCCGTCCGGCCACCGGCCCGGCCCGCCGCACCGCGTGCAGCGCCACCGACAGCGGCTCGGCCAGCGCGGCCCGGCGCGACGGAAGCCCTTCCGGGAGCGGCCGCAGCTGCCCGGCCGGGACGACGATCAAGGCCGCGAACCCGCCCTGCACATGGGGTGTGCGGGCCGCGCTGCCCAGATAGCGGGTGTCCCGGCAGATGTTGCGCCGCCCGTCCGCGCACTCCGGGCACACCCCGCACGGCGTGGCGGGGTGCACGGCGACCGACGTGCCGGCGGGGGGACCCGAGGGGGAGGGGGAGCCGTACGCGACGGCCGTCCCCACCACCTCGTGCCCCGGCACCATCGGCTCCGTCAGGCGGAAGTCACCGACCCCGCCGTGCCGCCAGTAGTGCAGGTCGGAGCCGCAGATCCCACCGTAACGGACGGCGACGAGCACCTCACCCGGTCCGGGCACCGGCGGTTGCAGTTCCCCGACGCGCAGGTCGCCCCGACCGTGGATCACACAACCGAGCATCCGCCGTCACGTCCCCTCTAACCCACTGGTCAGAGCACACTCGTCATACCCCCGTCGACGTACAGCACCTGTCCGCCGACGAAGTCCGCCGCGGGCGAGGCGAGGAACAGCACCCCGCCCACCAGGTCCTCGGTGCGGCCCCACCGCCCGGCCGGAGTGCGGCGCCGCACCCAGGCACTGAACTCCTCGTCCTCGACGAGGGGCCGGGTCAGCTCGGTCTCGATGTAGCCGGGCCCGAGGCCGTTGACCTGGACGCCGTACGGTCCCCAGTCCGCGCACATGCCCTTGGTGAGCATCTTCAGCGCGCCCTTGGTGGCCGCGTAGGGCGCGATGCCGGGGCGGGCCACCTCGCTCTGCAGCGAGCAGATGTTGATGATCTTTCCTCGGCCGCGTTCCGTCATCCGGCGAGCGGCCTCCCGGCCCACCAGGAACGCGCTGGTGAGGTTGGTGTCCAGCAGCCGGTGCCAGTCGGAGTCGGTGAACTCCAGGAGCGGGGCGCGTAGTTGCATACCCGCGTTGTTGACCAGGATGTCGAGCGGGCCGACCCGGTCCTCGATCTCCGCGATCCCGGCACGCACCGAGGCGCCGTCGGTGACGTCGAACGCGCCGGTGTGCACCTCGCCGGGCAGTCCGGCGGCCGCCCGCTCGAGGCGGTCCGCGTCCCGCCCGTTGAGGACCACCGTGCAGCCGGCCTCGGCGAGGCCCCGGGCCAGGGCCAGGCCGATGCCCCGGCTGGAACCGGTGACCAGGGCGGTCCGGCCACTGATGTCGAACAGGTGGTGAGTCATCCTCGTACTCCTTCCCGCTCTCGCCGTACCGCTATATGACCAGTGAGAGGAGCAGGACCAGACCGCCGCCGACCACGGAGATGATGGTCTCCATGACCGACCAGGTCTTGATGTTCTGGCCGACGGTGAGCCCGAAGTACTCCTTCACCAGCCAGAACCCGGCGTCGTTGACATGGCTGAAGAACAGCGAGCCGGCGCCGATGGCCAGGACCAGCAGCGCCGTGTGCGTGGTCGACATGTCGGCCGCGAGCGGCGCGACCAGGCCGGCCGCCGAGATCGTCGCCACGGTCGCCGAACCGGTCGCCAGCCGGATGACCACCGCGATCAGCCAGGCCAGCAGCAGCGCCGGGATGGACCAGTCCTTGGAGATGTCCAGGACCATCCGGCCCACACCGCAGTCGATCAGCGTCTGCTTGAAACCGCCGCCCGCGCCGACGATCAGCAGGATGCCCGCGATGGGCGCGAGCCCCTTCTCGACCAGCCCCGAGATCCGGTCCTTGGCGAACCCGGCGGGCCTCAGCAGGGTGAAGATGCCGACGAGCACGGCGGTGAGCAGCGCGATCAGCGGGGATCCGACGACGTCGAAGACGCGCTGCACGGTGTGCTCGGGGTCGTCCACCACGATGTCGACCAGCGCCTTGGACAGCATCAGCACGACGGGCAGCAGGATGGTGGCGAGGGTGGCGCCGAAGCCGGGCCGCTTCTCCAGGTCCTCGGAGGGCCGTTGGGGAATCATGCGGTCGGGGGCGGGGACGTCGACCCAGCGGGCGGCGACCCGCGAGAACAGCGGACCCGCGACGACGACCGTCGGTACGGCGACGAGTACGCCGAGCGCCAGGGTGACACCCAGGTTGGCGCCGACCGCGTCGATCGCGACCAGCGGGCCGGGGTGCGGCGGGACGAGGCCGTGCATCACCGAAAGACCGGCCAGCGCCGGGATGCCGATCCGCATCAGCGAGTAGTTGCCCCGCTTGGCGACCATGAGCACGACCGGGATCAGCAGCACCACGCCGACCTCGAAGAACAGCGGCAGTCCGATGACGGAGGCGATCAGTACCATCGCCCACGGCATGGACCGGCCGCCCGCTCTGGCCAGGATCGTGTCGACGATCTGGTCGGCGCCGCCGGAGTCCGCGAGCATCTTGCCGAGGATCGCGCCCAGCGCGATCAGCACGCCCACCCCGGCGACGGTGGCGCCGAGCCCGGTGGTGAACGAGGCGATGGCCTTGTCGAGCGGCGCCCCGGCGAACGCGCCGAGCGCGAGCGAGCCGATGGTCAGCGCCAGGAAGGCGTGGAGCTTGAACCTGGTGATGAGCAGGACGATCACAGCGATGCCCGCCAGAACGGCGATGCCCAGCTGCGCGTGGCCGGCCGAGGTGATCGGCTCGACGGTGTCCGCTGCCAGCAGCTCGGCGTTGAGTCTGGTCACAGGGGAGTCCCTTGCGGTGATGGGGATGAGGGAGGGGAGTGAAAGGGGTCAGGCGACCGGGTCGGGAAGCGCGGCGAGCGCGGCCACGGCCCGCCCGGTGATCGCTTCGGGGCTGCCCGAGACATCGACGACGACGCCCGCCTCGTCCGCCTCCAGGGGCTGGAGCGTGGCGAACTGGGAGTCCAGCAGTGCGGTCGGCATGAAGTGACCCCGCCGGTGCGCCATGCGGTCCTCGATCAGCGCGCGGTCGCCGGAGAGGTGCACGAACACCACTCCGGGGGCCGCTGCCCTGAGCCGGTCCCGGTACGACCGCTTCAGCGCCGAGCAGCTGACCGCCCCACCGAGTCCGGCCCGCTCGTCGGCCCAGGCGCCGATGGCGTCGAGCCACGGCCACCGGTCGTCGTCGTCGAGCGGGGTGCCGGCCGACATCTTGGCGATGTTGGCCTGCGGGTGGAAGTCGTCGCCCTCGGCGTAGGGGACGCAAAGCCGGGCGGCGAGCAGGGGACCGATGGTGGTCTTGCCCGTGCCGGCGACGCCCATCACCACGACGACGTGGGGGGTACGCATCTCTGCCTCGCTGTCTTCCTCGACACCTGATGTCGAGCACACTGAAACCGATTAGGTACGACTAATTCAAGAGTCTGTGACTAATAAGTCTGACTTTTTGGCTCAGTGATCTACCCCGTACTCTGAGTGCATGACCACACCGGGCCGGGGTCTGCACGGCCGAGTACTGGACACCCTGGGCCCCGCCATCACCGCGGGTGAGTACCCGCCGGGCAGTGTCCTGCGCACCGACGAACTGGCCCAGCGCTTCGACGTCTCCCGCTCGGTGATGCGCGAGGCGGTCCGCGTGCTGGAGTCCATGCACCTGGTCGAGTCCCGCCGCCGCGTGGGCGTGACGGTCCGCCCCAGGGCCGAGTGGAACGTCTACGACCCGCAGGTCATCCGCTGGCGGCTGGCCGGCGCCGACCGCCCCCGCCAGCTGCGCTCGCTCACCGTCCTGCGCTCGGCGATCGAGCCGGTCGCGGCGGGCCTGGCGGCGAAACACGCCACGGCGGAGCAGTGCGCCGAGCTGACGGAGTGCGCGCTCGGCATGGTGGCCCACTCACGCGGCCACCGGCTGGAGGGGTACCTCGTCCACGACGTCGCCTTCCACCGGGTGATCCTCGCCGCCTCGGGCAACGAGATGTTCGCCCGCCTCGGCGACGTCGTCGCGGAGGTCCTGGCGGGCCGCACCCATCACGAGGTCATGTTCGAGGACCCGGACCCGGCCGCCGTCACCCTCCATGTCCAGGTCGCGGAAGCGGTCCGCGAGGGCGACGCGGCCCGCGCGGAGCAGCTCACCCGGGAGATCACCGTCGGCGCCCTCCAGGAACTGGACATCCTGGCGCCGTAACGCGCGCCCTGCGTTACTCGGGAAACTCCCCGTCCACGTACACCCACGCCCCGGCCACTCGCTCGAACCGGCTGCGTTCGTGCAGCGCGCCGCCCCGGTAGGACGCCCGGAACTCCACGGTCCCGGTCGGGTGGAAGGCGGTCCCGTCCGCCGTCCCGAGGATCTCCAGACCAGTCCACCGCATGCCCGGGTCGAGCTCGAGCCGCTCCGGCCGCGTCCGCGGGTGCCACGTCCGCAGCAGATACCCCGTGTCGCCCCGCACGAAGGCGCTGTAGCGCGACCGCATGAGCGCCTCGGCGGTGGGCGCCGCCACCGTGTCTGCTTCGCCGCCCGCGTGATAACGCCCGCAGCACGCCTCGTACGGCTCGGGGAGCCCGCACGGACAGCCGGCGGGCGCGGCGGCGGAGGCGGGGACAGCGGCGGAGGCGCGCTGTCGCGGACGGGCGGTACGTCGGGCCATGCCCCCATTGTGCCCGCCCCACCGTCCACGCCCTCGAGGGCCCGCGCCTCGAAGGGACGCGGGAACTGCGCGACCGGCTCCTCCGGGCCCACGGGCTGATCACCGGGCCGGTTCGTCACCGCAGTCACAGCGGAGCGTCACGCCGACGCCGCGCCCCGGCCCACCGAGGGGACCGGCAGCGGCGGCAGCGCCGTTCCGTACACCCACGCCTCGAACAGGTCGTCCAGCGGTTCCGGCGCGAACCGTGTCGCGTGTGCGACGAGGGTCGACGTCGTCACCACCCCGCCCCGGTGCAACGCGAGCCAGGCGCGCAGCATGTGGAAGAACGCCTCGTCGCCCAGCGCGCAGCGCAGCGCGTGGACGGTGACCCCGCCGCGCTCGTAGAGCCGGTCGTCGAACATCGACTTGCGGCCCGGGTCGGCGAGCCGCAAATCCTGCGGCAGCGAGGACAGCGACCGGTGCGCGGCGGCGGCGAGCTGCTGCGCGCTGCGCCCGCCCGACCGCTCCGACCACAGCCACTCCGCGTACTTCGCGAACCCCTCGTTCAGCCAGATGTGCCGCCAGTCGGCGATGGACACGCTGTTGCCGAACCACTGGTGCGCCAGCTCGTGCGCCACCAGCCGCTCCGAACCCCGCGCGCCGTCCACGTGGTTGGCGCCGAACAGCGACAGCCCCTGGGCCTCGACGGGGACATCGAGCTCCTCCTCCGTCACCACGACCGCGTACTCGTCGAACGGGTAGGGCCCGAAGAGCTGTTGGAAGAGGTGCATCATCCCGGGCTGGCGTGCGAAGTCCCGCGAGAACTCCGCCAGCAGCTCCGCCGGGAGGTGCCCGTGCTGGGGGACGCCCCCGAGCCCCGGGTCGCCCAGCAGGACGGTCTGGTACTTCCCGATCGACAGGCCGACCAGATAGCTCGACGTGGGCGCCGACTGCTCGTACACCCACGTGGTCGTCGAGGCCTTCGTGGTCCGCGTCAGCAGCCGGCCGCCCGCCACCACCGAGTACGCCGACGGCGTCGTGACCGATATCAGGTACGACGCCTTGTCCGCGGGCCGGTCGTTGCACGGGTACCAGGAAGGCGCCCCGACGGGCTGGCTCGCCACCAGCGCCCCGTCGCCGAGCTCCTCCCAGCCGATCCCGCCCCACGGGCTGTTCACCGGCTTGGGATTGCCCGACCACTGCACCTCGACGGTGAAGGCGGCCCCGGCGCGCAGCGGCTTCGCGGGCTGGACCCGCAGCCGGCCGCCACGGTGGGTGTAGTGCGCCGGCCGGCCGTCCACCCGGACCCGGCCGATCTTGAAGTCGGCCAGGTTCAGCTGGAACTCGGGCAGCGCCGAGCGTCCCACGATGGCGTTGATCCGCGCCGCCCCCGACAGCCGGTTCGGGCCGGGCCGGTAGTCCAGCGTGAGCTCGTAACGGTGCACCCGGTAACGGGAGTCACCGTTCGCCGGGAAATACGGATCCGGCCCGACCGTCTGCTGAACTGCCACTTCCCCGTCCGCTCCCTGACCTGTGCTCGAACCACCCGCCGCCGGTGCACCGCTCCTCGCCGACTCCGGGTAGCCCCTTCTCAGGGACGCCATGCCTCGATCGGGTTGCCGAGCCAGCGGGTGTCGTCCGGGACGGACTCCGCGGCCATGACGAGCGACGCGGGACCCAGGGTCGTACGGGCCCCGACCGTGCTGCCGGGCAGCACGATCCCGCCAGGGCCCAGCGTGGCACCCTCACGGAGGACCACAGTATCCGTCCGCAAGATCCGGTCGTGGAAGAGGTGAGTCTGCAGGACGCACCCGCGGTTGACCGTGGCCCCGTCTCCCAGCGTCACCAGGTCCGACTCGGGCAGCCAGTAGCTCTCCACCCACGCGCCCCGGCCGATGTGTGCGCCGAGCCCCCGCAGCCACGCCGTCATCACCGGCGTCCCCGGTACCGCGCCCGCCAGCCACGGCACGGCCACCACCTCCACGAAGGTGTCCGCCAGCTCGTTGCGCCACACGAAGCCGCTCCACAGCGGATGCTCGCCGGCGCGGTGCCGCCCGACCAGCAGCCACTTGGCGACGATCGAGACGACGGCCGCCGCGCCCCCCGCCCCGAGCAGTACGAGCCCGGACAGCAGCGGTGCCCAGGCGCCCAGCGCGCACAGCCCCGCCACCGTCAGCACGGCCAGCCCCGCCGAGCAGAACACCGGCACGATCCGGCACAGCTCAACCAGGGCGCGCGCCCACAGCAGCCGCGCGGGTGGCTCGTACGTCCGGCTCTGGTCACCGCCGGTGGTGTTCCGCGGCAGCTTCACCGGCGGCAGCCCCAGGTACGAGCTGCCCTTCTTCGCCTTCTTCGGCGTCGCCGACAGCACACCCACCAGGCCGCCGTCCGGCACGCTCCGGCCCGGCGCGGTCATCCCCGAGTTGCCGAGGAACGCCCGCCGCCCGATCTCCGCCCGCCCGATCCGCATCCAGCCGCCGCCGAGCTCGTACGGCGCGGTCAGCGTGTCGTCGGCCAGGAACGCGCCCTCACCGACCGTGGTCAGGCTGGGCAGCGCGAGGACGGTCGACACCTCGGCGCCCTTGCCGATCCGCATCCCCAGCAACCGCAGCCACACCGGCGTGATCAGCCCGGCGTACAGCGGGAAGAGGGTCTCGCGCGAGTGGTCCATGAGCTGGGTGACGGTCCAGGCCTGCCAGCCGATCCTGCTGTGCGTGGGATGCGTGCCCTCGCGCAGACCGAGGCTCAGCAGCCGTACGGCGATCAGCAGCAGCACGGCGTACGCCAGACCGAAGGCGAGGGTGGCCGGGACCAGGGCGAGCGCGGCGCCCCGCAGGGCTTCACCGAGCCCGCCGCCCGGGGTCACGAACCGGCTCGCCACCAGCAGGGCCGCCCCGGCCGCCAGCACCGGCAGCGAGGTCAGCGCGAGACCGGACAGGCCGTACGACACACGCCACCACGTGCCCCGCGCGGGCCGTTCCTTGGGCCAGTTGCGCTTGGCCTTGCCGAGCTTGACCGCGGGCGCGCCCGCCCACCGCTGACCGGTGGGAACCTGACCCGTGACGGCCGAACCCGGCGCCACCTCGGCCCGCTTGCCGACCCGGGCGCCGGGGAAGAGCATGCTGCGCGTGCCGACGACGGCGTGCGCGCCCACCTTGACCGTTCCCATCTCCAGCCGGTCGCCGTCCAGCCACCAGCCGGACAGGTCCACCTCGGACTCCACGGCCGCGCCCCGGCCCAGCTTCAGCATGCCGGTCACCGGCGGGAGCGAGTGCAGGTCCACGTCCGGCCCGACCTTCGCGCCCAGAGCCCGCGCGTAGCGCTCCAGCCACGACCCGGTCAGCGAGGTGGCCCCGCTGAACTCGGCCAGCCGCTCCGCCGTCCACAGCCGCAGATGGACACCGCCACCGCGCGCGTACCGCCCCGGCTGCACACCGCGCAGCAGCAGCCGCGCCCCGCCCGCGGCGATCGCGAGCCGGCCGGGCGGGCTGAAGAGCAGCAGGGCGGCCGATCCGACCAGCCACCACGGGGCGGTCGGCAGCCAGGAGTACGCGGGCAGCAGGTTGCCGAGCGCCGCCAGCGGCACCGCCCAGCGCAGCCCGAGCAGGGTGAACAGCGGAGCGAGCAGCAGCAGCTGGAGCACCTTGGCGCGCGCGGGCACCGGGGCGATGACGCGGGCCGCCCCGTCGCCCTGGGCGGATCCCTCCAGATGCCGGGCCAGCTTGCGCAGGGTGGGCTGCTGGTAGATGTCGAGGACGGCCGCGCTGGGGTAGCGGGTGCGCAGCCGGGTCGTCAGCTGGGCGGCGGCGAGGCTGCTGCCGCCGATCGCGAAGAAGTCGTTGCGGGCACTGCCCACGGGGATGCCGAGAACCTCCGTCCACTGCTCCGCGAGCCACGCCTCGGTGCCGTAGAGCTGCTCGGCCGGGCCGCCGGTCTCCAGGCCCTCCAGGGGCCAGGGCAGGGCGTTGCGGTCGACCTTGCCCGACGTCCGGGTGGGCAGGTCGTCCACCGGCGCCAGCAGCGGCACCAGGGCGGCGGGCAGCTCGGCGCGCAGCCGCTGCACGGCTGCCGCCTGGTCCCAGCCGTCCTGCGTCACGACGTACCCGACCAGGAGCTGGTTGCCGCTGCGGGCGGTCCGTACGGCGGCGGCGGCCCCCGCGACCCCGGGCAGCGCCTGGAGGGCGGCGTCCACCTCGCCCAGCTCGATGCGCCGGCCGCCGAGCTTGATCTGCTCGTCGGCCCTCCCGAGGAAGACGAGCCCGTCGGCGTCGGCGCGCACGAGGTCACCGCTGCGGTACGCCCGCTCCCAGCCCAGCGACTTCAGCGGCGCGTACTTCTCCGCGTCCTTCTCGGCGTCGAGATACCGTGCGAGCCCGACCCCGCCGATCACCAGCTGTCCGCTGCCGCCCAGCGGCACGGGTTCCCCGGCCTCGTCCACGACGGCCAGTTCCCAGCCCCGGAGCGGCAGCCCGATCCGGATCGGTTCCTCGCCGGACATCAGCGAGGCGCAGGCCACCACGGTGGCCTCGGTCGGCCCGTACGTGTTCCAGACCTCGCGCCCCTCCGTCACCAGCCGCTGCACCAGCTCGGGCGGGCAGGCCTCACCGCCGAAGATCAGCAGCCGTACGTCGTTGAGGGTCTCGGGCTCCCACAGAGCGGCCAGCGTCGGCACCGTGGAGACGACCGTGATCTCCTGCTCGACCAGCCAGGGCCCCAGATCGGCGCCGCTGCGAACCTGCGAGCGGGGCACCGGCACGAGACAGGCCCCGTACCGCCACGCCAGCCACATCTCCTCGCAGGACGCGTCGAAGGCCACCGAGAGCCCGGCCATGACCCGGTCGACGGGGCCGATCGGCTCCTCGGTGAGGAACAGGGCCGCCTCGGCGTCCACGAAGGCGGCGGCGCTGCGGTGACTGACGGCGACGCCCTTGGGCTTCCCGGTGGAGCCGGAGGTGAAGATGATCCAGGCGTCGTGCTCGGTGCCGGGCCGGGCGGCGGCGGGCCCCGCGGACGTGCCGTGGACGGTGATCTCGTGCCCGGCGCCGACGACGGCCCGCACGTCCGCCTCCCCGAAGACCAGGTCGGCCCGCTCGTCGGGGTCCTCGGCGTCCACCGGGACATAGGCGGCGCCGGCGGCGAGGACGGCCAGGACCGCCACGTAGAGGTCGTTGGTGCCGGACGGGACGCGGACGCCCACCCGGTCGCCGAGCCCGACCCCGGCGGCGGCGAGCCGGCGCCGGAGGTTCTCCACCTCGACGGCGAGGGCGCGGTAGGTGAGGGTCGTGCTGCCGTCGTCCAGGGCGAGCTCGTCCGGGAACGACCGCACGGACGCGTCGAAGACGTCGACGAGGGTGCGCGCGGAGGCGGCGGGACCGCCGGAGAAGCGGGCGGTGTCACCGAGTTGAGCGTGGATTTCATCGTCGAGCAGGCCGAGAGCACTGCTCTCGTGAATGGCTGCCATCGGTCCTCGCGTCTCGAGCCCGGAAGCCTCCGGGGCGCCGGCGGGCCCGCAGGTCTGCCTGGGGTTGTCCGGTCCAGCTCCGTAACAAGCCGGAAATTTTAGTACGAAGCTAGGCTCGTCCGCTCGCTTCGGCCACTCGGGGAGGCGTCCGGAGAGGCGAGGAAGATCGTCTGCGAGGCTCTGACCTGCACGGTCCGCGGGGAGGCGAGATCTGCCCCACATCGGCGGGAAGGGCCCTCGGGGAGCGGCACAGACAGGGTGACGGGGCAGCGCAACACGGCGGCACAGGGGGCGGTGAGGCAGCCGTACGCAGCGGTGCGGGGCGGGCGACGGGGGTGACTGGGGGCGAGAAACGCAGAAAGGGTGGCCCGGCCACTGGCCGGAACCACCCTCACTGGTTCTGTGTCCGAGGGGGGACTTGAACCCCCACGCCCGATAAAGGGCACTAGCACCTCAAGCTAGCGCGTCTGCCATTCCGCCACCCGGACAAGGTGTCTGTCGTGCGGGGTTTCCCTCGCGGCGACGTCGTAAACATTACCAGGCTTTCCGGGGTGCCCGATCACGGGCGATCGCCCCGCCGGGTCCGGCATCCCGCGTGAACGGCGTGTGACGGGCCGGGACCGGTCTTGGGCGCGACCCGGGGGGAGAGGGAGGATGAGGGGGACCCACCAGCAGTGACAGCGGGAGGAACCAGCGTGAGCGCGACGGACGACACGGCCAGGAGCGTCACCGGCGAGGACGAGGTCGTGGACCTCTGCCGCGAGCTGATCCGGATCGACACCAGCAACTACGGCGACCACTCGGGCCCGGGCGAGCGCACGGCGGCCGAGTGGGTCGCCGAGAAGCTCGCGGAGGTCGGACTCGAACCGGAGATCTTCGAGTCGCACCCGGGCCGCGCCTCCACGGTGGCGCGTATCGAGGGCGAGGACCCGTCCAGGCCCGCGCTGCTGATCCACGGTCACCTCGACGTCGTACCGGCCAACGCGGTCGACTGGACCCACCACCCCTTCTCCGGCGAGGTCGCCGACGGATGCGTGTGGGGCCGGGGCGCGGTCGACATGAAGGACATGGACGCGATGACGCTGGCGGTCGTCCGCGACCGGCTCCGCTCGGGACGCAAGCCGCCCCGCGACATCGTGCTCGCGTTCCTCGCCGACGAGGAGGCCGGCGGCACCTACGGCGCCCGGCACCTCGTCGACAACCACCGCGACCTGTTCGACGGCGTCACCGAGGCGATCAGCGAGGTGGGCGGGTTCTCGTTCACCGTGAGCGAGGAGCGGCGGCTCTATCTCATCCAGACGGCCGAGAAGGGCATGCACTGGATGAAGCTGACCGTGGCCGGAACCGCCGGACACGGCTCGATGATCCACCGGGACAACGCCATCACCGAACTGTCCGAGGCGGTCGCGCGGCTGGGCCGGCACACCTTCCCGGTGCGGGTCACCAAGACGACCCGCGCCTTCCTCGACGAGCTCGGCGACGCGCTCGGCACCCAGCTGGACCCCGAGGACATGCAGTCGACCCTCGCCAGGCTGGGCGGGATCGCCAAACTGATCGGCGCGACCCTGAGCAACACCGCCAACCCGACCCAGCTGGGCGCCGGCTACAAGGTCAACGTCATCCCGGGCGAGGCCACCGCGCACGTCGACGGGCGGTTCCTGCCGGGGCACGAGGACGAGTTCCTCGCCGACCTCGACCGGATCCTCGGCCCGAAGGTGCGCCGTGAGGACGTGCACTCCGACAAGGCGCTGGAGACCTCCTTCGACGGGGCGCTGGTCGAGGCGATGCAGTCCGCTCTGCTCGCCGAGGACCCGACCGCCAAGGCCGTCCCCTACATGCTCTCCGGCGGTACGGACGCCAAGTCCTTCGACGACCTCGGCATCCGCGGCTTCGGCTTCGCCCCGCTGAAGCTGCCGCCGGAGCTGGACTTCGCCGGGATGTTCCACGGCGTCGACGAGCGGGTCCCGGTGGACGGGCTCCAGTTCGGGGTCCGGGTGCTCGACCGGTTCATCGACGCGTCCTGAATTGTCCCGGTGAAACGAGCTTTCACCGGGCGAGGAAAATCGGCCGCCTGTACGGGCGCGACTGGGAAGAGTGAATGCGAGGATAAGCGCGTAGCCTCATTAATTCCCCCTCGTTACTGGTGATGCGATCCGCTGCTTGGGATCGCATTGCCAACAAGGAGGAATAATGATCAAGAAGGTCGTCGCTGCTGCGGCTGCCACTGGTGGGCTGGTTCTCGCGGGCGCGGGTCTGGCTGTTGCCGATGCCGGTGCCCAGGGTGCCGCCGTGCACTCCCCGGGTGTCCTCTCCGGCAACGTGATCCAGGTGCCCGTGCACGTCCCGGTGAACGTCTGCGGGAACACGATCTCGGTGATCGGACTGCTGAACCCCGCCTTCGGCAACACCTGTATCAACAACTGACGTCGACCCGCTGAGGGGTCGTCCACACCGTCGGCCCCGGAGCGCGCGCCATGCGCTCCGGGGCCCCCCCGGGTTTTTTTCCGAAGGAAAATACGAAGAAGTAGAAAAAC
>NZ_JBHWUU010000018.1:100422-107015 GCF_042737375.1 Streptomyces sp. NPDC060000 | reverse complement strand
GGCCGACAGGTGTCGGCCGGGCCGCTCCGTTGCCGCACGGGCACCCCCGTCCCGTGCGGCGGATCAGGTACCGGGCGCCCTACTTGGCCCGGTACGCGTTGCTGATCGTCTGGGTCAGTGTGTTGCCCTGCCGGTCGACCACGACGGCGCGCAACGAGACGGCCTGGCCGGCCGCGGGGTTGCGGACCAGGAACCCGCCCTTGCCCGGCTTTGCCTTGGTCCAGGTCTTTCCGTCGTGACTGACCTCGACGGTGAGCGACTTGAGGTTCTTTCCGGCGGCGGCGCCGACCACGGTCACCGGCACCCGGGTGACCGCTCCGGCCCTGGCCGTCGAGTCGAGGGCGAGACGCGGCGTGAAGCGGACCACGGAGATCGGCAGCGCCTCCTCGGCGGTGGTGTGACCGGAGGTGAAGGTCCAGGCCGCCGACACCTCGGTGGGCGCGGCGGCGGGACCGGCGCGGGTGGCGGTCGCCGTGAGCCGGAAGTCACCGGGCTCCGCCGGGACGGTGACGCCGTTCCAGCAGCCCAGCAGGTCCGGTGTGGAGGCGACCTCGGCGCCGTCCCGGTACAGCGTGGCCGTGACGGTGTCGTCGTTCGCGTAGCTCCAGTTGCCGGTGCCGTCCTTGAAGGGGGTGAGGCATCCGGTGATGGTGTCACCGTTGCGGGAGACGCCCTCGGCGGTTCCCAGGGCGGGCCCGAAGACCCCGACGCCCAGGTCACGGCGGTACGACCTCCCGGCTTCGTACCGCTCCATCCCCGTGCCGTGCGACAGCTCGGGGTAGCTCCCCGTCTCGTCGTACTGGTCCAGCCCGATGACCCAGTCGTTGCCCTCCGTCGTCACGTACGTCGTCGTCGCCACGGGCAGCGGGCGCATGACTCCCGGGCTGATGATGGAGCCGAAGATGTCCGGGACGACCGCTCGGGCGAAGAGCATCCCCTGCTTGTCGGCGGCCGTGGCCCCCAGCGCGGTGCTGATCTTCGCCATCTCGGCCGGCTTCGCCGTACGCGCGAAACCGGTGGCCAGCCGGGTCACCTTGCCGCCGTAGGAGAAGCGGTACTCCTTCGTGTCGTTGATGTCGAGTGCGTTGAACTGTTGGTACAGGGTGCCCTCGGTCGAGAAGTCCGGACCGAGCTGTGCGCTGCGCAGCTTCGCGGAGGACTTGCCGGCGATGGCGGTCGAGGTGCCGAACTCGGGGGTCTTCAGCTCGGTGAACATCTCGGCGTACACCCGCTCCGCGGCGGGGTCGGGGCCGGTGATGTCGATCGGCTTCGCGGTACGCGCGTCCAGCGTGACCGTCGTTTGCCCGGTGACCTCGAAGTGCGGTGCGGTGATCCGGCTGTCGGTCCCGTCCGCGTCGGTGATGATCGCGTCGAGGAAGTACACCCCCTTCGGCAGACGCACCGTGTAGGCGTCGGTCCGGGTCCATTTCGCATAGTCCTGGCCCGCGACGCCGAGGCCCGTGAGCCCGTACAGCTGGGGCCAGTAGTTCGCGGTCGGCTCGCCGTCGGTGCCGAGGTGCCGCACCGTCACGTCGTACGTCTCGACCTCGCGCTCGATGACCGCCGACGTCCTGACGGTCTGGGCCGTTCCCCGGGCCGTCACGGTCGCGGTGTACACCCCGTTGACGTCGCCGCCGGGCCGGGTGTCGGCCGTCAGGGCGACTGTGGCGGTCCCGTTCGCGGGGACGGTCAGCCGCTGGGCGTCGAGCGTGAACATGTCCGCCGGCGCCGGCTTTCCGTCGGGTCCGACGCCTGCCGCCGACAGGTCGAGGGTGACCGGCTCACCGCCGAGGTTGCGGTAGGTGATCCCCTTCGTGGCGGGCGCGTCGTCCGCGTGGGGGTAGGACTGCCGGGCGAACGTCACCGCCGAGGGCTCGGAGACGACCGTCTGCCCGATGGCCGCGGCGACGTCGACGCGACCGCCGCCCTCCGCGAACGCGCCCGCGCCGACCGGCTTGGCGCAGGCCACGAGGGCTGCCTTGAGCTCGGCGCTCTTCCAGCCCGGATGCCGCTGCTTGAGCAGCGCCGCCGCGCCGGCCACATGCGGGGTGGCCATCGACGTGCCCGAGATCGTGGCGTATCCGGGCGGCTGCTCGCCGACCTCCCGGGCGATCACGCTGTCGGGCGCCACGGCGGCGGTGATGTCCACCCCGGGCGCCGTGATGTCCGGCTTGACCACGAGGTTGTCGGCGCTCGGGCCCCGGCTGGAGAACGGGGCGACGGCGTCGTTCGCGTCGACCGCTCCCACCGCCAGCGCATTCTCGGCACTGGCGGGCGAGGAGACGGTGCCCGCGGCCGGGCCGTCGTTGCCCGCGGCGGCGACGACCAGGATGCCGCGCTCGGCCGAGAGCCGGTTGACGGCCTCTTCCAGCAGGTCGACGCCGGGCCGGTCCTGGCTGCCGAGACTCAGGTTGACGATGTCGGCGTGCTGGGCGGCCGCCCATTCCAGACCGGCGATGACGTCGGACTCGCTGCCGCTGCCGTCGTCGCCGAGGACCTTCGCGTCGAGGATGCGGGCGCCCGGGGCAACGCCCTCGAAGGTGCCGCCGGACTTCGCTCCCGTACCGGCCGCGATGGACGCCACATGGGTGCCGTGACCGAAGCGGTCCCTGGTGTCGGGCGAGGCGGAGAAGTTCTGTTCGGCCTCCTGCCGCCCCTGGAGATCGGGGTGCGTCTCGTCGACCCCGGTGTCGAGGACCGCGATCCGCACCCCCTGGCCGTCGTAGCCGGCCTGCCGGGCGGCGGGCACACCGATCTGCGTCTTGCTGCTGTCGAGGCTCGCCCGGCGGACACCGTCGAGGGAGATCCGCCGCAGCCCGGGGTCGGCGGTGCGCTGTCCGGCGCGGGCCTGGCCGGAAGGCCTGGTAAGGGCCTTCCAGATGGCGTCCGCGGAGGCGTCGGGCACGGTGAGGGCTTCGGCGTCGATCCGGGGGAGGGAGCGGCGGACCTCGGCTCCGCCCTCCGCGCGTAACGCGGACTTCAGGCTCCGGGCCGCCTTCGCCGCGGCGGCGCCCGCGGCCGGACCGCGGTAGCTGACGATCAGCCCGGTGTCCGCCGCGTGGCGCTTCCGGTAGGCGGCACCGTCGAGTTCCTTGATGTCGAACAGCCGCTCGTCGACCTGGCCCGTGTCCAGGAGCGGCCGGGCGTCGAGCGGGAGGACCAGGGTGTGCTCCTTGGTCCTCTCGATCCTGACGGGTATGTTCTCGCGGCCCTTGCCGGGCACGATCCGGACGGGCTCGCCCGCCGCGCTCACACCCACCCGGTCACCCGTGATCAGGGTGATCCAGTGGGTCACGGGGGCGGCGGCGCCGGCCCCGGCCCCGGTGGCGGCGGGCGACACGGCCGCCGCCGGTGCGGCGATGGCCGGCAGGGCACCGGCCGTCCCCGCGGCCAGCGCGAGCGCCGCCGCCATGACGGCCTTGCCAGGTCCGTTGTGTCTTCTGCGCAACTGTCCCCCTCGGAGAGGCAATCGGGCACACGAGGAGACATGTGCCTCACTCTCAACAGACGAGGTGCGCGGACCGGAATGTTTCACTTCCACTTCGGCCCGGGACAGCGGCCGGGGAGTCAGGCCAGCCAGACCGTCGTGTCCGGCGCCAGTTGCCCGCCGTCGTCGAGGGGGGCGCTGCTCAGCAGTACCTCTCCCGGCGGCAGCGGCACCGGCGCCCGGGACAGGTTGGTCACGCACCGCCAGCCGTCGTGGCGCGCGAAGGCCAGCACGCCCGGCGGGGTGTCCAGGCGCCAGGTCAGGTCCTCGCCGTCGAGCAGCTTGCGGCGCAGGCGCAGGGCCGTGCGGTAGAGCTCCAGGGTGGAGCCCTGCACACCGTCCTGGGCCTCGACGGCGTACCGCGCGAAGTACGGCGGCTGCGGCAGCCAGGCGCCGGCCGCGCCGAAGCCGTACGACGTTCCCGTCGTCGTCCACGGCAGCGGCACCCGGCAGCCGTCGCGGCCCTTGCGGACGCGGCCCGTCTGCTCCCAGAGCGGGTCCTGGAGAACCTCCACGGGCAGGTCGGCGACCTCGGGCAGGCCCAGCTCCTCGCCCTGGTAGACGTACGACGATCCCGGCAGCGCCAGCATCAGCAGCGTCGCCGCGCGGGCCCGGCGCAGGCCGACGCTCTCGTCGACGCGTGGGGCGTGGCCGCCCGAGAGGAGCCAGGCGTTGTCGTCCGTGCCCGGCGGCAGCATGAGCCGGGAGGCGTGGCGCAGGACGTCGTGGTTGGACAGGACCCAGGTGGCCGAGGCTCCGACGGCACGGGCGGTGGCGAGGGAGTCGGTGATGACCGTGCGGATCTCCTCGGCGTCCCAAACCGCTTGCAGGTACTCGAAGTTGAACGCCTGGTTCAGTTCGTCAGGGCGGGCGTAGAGGGCGCGGCGGGCGCCCGGGACCCAGGCTTCGGCGACGGCCGTGCGGGGCGGGGTGTAGGTGTCGAGGACGCGGCGCCAGTCGCGGTAGATCTCGTGGACCTCCTCGCGGTCGTAGAAGGGGTGGGTGCCCGGGGGCAGCTGGGCGAGGGCCGCCTCGCCGATCAGTTCCGGTGCGCCCAGGTCGCGGAGGGGTTCGGTGAGGTCCTTGGCGAGGGCGTGCGCCACGTCCACCCGGAAGCCGTCGACGCCCCGGTCGGACCAGAAGCGCAGGGTGGTGCGGAAGTCCTCGCGGACCTCCTCGTGGTCCCAGTTCAGGTCGGGCTGTTCACGGGCGAAGAGGTGCAGGTACCACTGGCCGTCGGGGACGCGCTGCCAGGCGCTGCCGCCGAAGACCGACTGCCAGTCGGTGGGCGGGAGTTCGCCGCTCGGGCCGCGCCCGGCACGGAAGACGTAGCGCTCGCGGGCCGGGGAGCCGGGGCCGGCGGCCAGCGCCTCCTGGAACCAGACGTGCCGGCGGGAGGTGTGGTTGGGGACGAGGTCGACGATCACCTTCAGGCCCAGGCGGTGGGCCTCGGCGGTCAGCGCGTCGAAGTCGGCCAGGGTGCCCAGGCGCGGGTCCACGTCCCGGTGGTCGGCGACGTCGTAGCCGCCGTCGGCGAGCTCGGACGGATAGAACGGGGAGAGCCACAGGGCGTCCACGCCGAGGCCGGCCAGGTGGGGCAGCCGGTCGGTGACGCCTCGCAGGTCTCCGAGTCCGTCGCCGTCGGCATCGGCGAAGCTGCGCGGATAGACCTGGTAGACGACGGCCTGTCGCCACCAGTCGGGGCGGTGGGAGGAGATGTCGGTCATGAGCGGAAGTCTGTCCATCTTGCCGGGAATGTGAACGTGCGAGCCATTCGGATCAGATCATTCCGCACGTGATGAAGATGTGGCGGAACTTTGAACTCCTCGAGGTTTGACGCAGGTTGACAGCGGTCTGCGATCCGCACGACGATGGGCCCAAGCTGTGGCCCCTGTGACCAGAGGGCCTGGTGTTTTCTTCTTTCCTTCACTGATCTGACCAATCAGCCCCGGCCGTTCCGCTCCGGCCGATGAGTCCTGGCACTCGCCAAGAATGGGATTCGCATGTCCATAGCGAGACGTGTCACCGCACGCCGGCTGCTGGGGGCGGGCGCCGCGTCGCTCACCCTGTGCGCCGCCTCCGTCGCCGCCGCTTCCGGCGCCTTCGCCAGCACCGGGACGCCCGGTGGCGACGGCTGGAAGTCCGGCGGTCAGTACCAGCCGGGGACGGGCGCGGGCACCGAGACGGGGACCGACCGCTGCGAGTTCTCGCTCGACGGCACGCACTTCTACAACTCGGTCCGGGTCGACGACCAGAACCTCAGGCCGACCGGGGACGGCAAGATCCACGTCACGGTCCGCGCGGCCGGCGACGCGACGACGTGCACCGCCTCCCTGGCCTCCTACCTCGCCCACGGTGCCGACTTCGGCACCTCGGGCGAGCAGGTCTTCGTCGACTTCGACACCGTGACGGTCAAGCCCGGCAAGACCGACACGCTCGACATCGCCGTGCCCGACGCGGGCTGCTACGCGCAGATCGACCTCTACCGGGGTGCGGTCAAGTTCGACGGCAAGCTCGACGCGAAGGACGGGTTCGTCCACGGGGACCTGCCCAAGGGCCCGGACCGGCCGGTCATCAAGGAGAAGCTGATCGCGGCCTGGAACGGCGGCACGAAGGACTGCACGGTCACCGAGCAGCCGCCGTCGTCCCCGCCGGCCGGTGGTGGCGGGTCGCCGTCGCCGTCCGCCTCGACCCCGTCGGAGCCGTCGCAGCCGTCCGAGCCGGCGGAGTCGGCGTCCGGGAGCACGTCTCCCTCGCCTTCCTCTTCGGAGTCGGAGTCGAGCACGCCGACGCCGTCCGCGTCCGCCTCCGAGTCGACCACCGCGCCGGCGCCCACGCCGAACGGTGGCGGTGGCGACCTCGCCGAGACCGGTGCGGACAGCAACACCCCGCTGATCGCGGGCGGCGCGGCCGCGCTGCTGGCGGGCGGCGCGGCGATCGTCGTCGCGACCCGCCGCCGCAAGGCGCTGCGTGGCTGACGTGACCGACGCTGCGTGGGCCCGGGAGTTCTACGCCCGGGCCCCCCGTCGGCGAGTGTTGGGGCCGCGGTGTGAGGTCAGCCCACCCCCCCCCGCACCCCCCAATTAACCTATCGCGCCACCACCCC
>NZ_JBHWUU010000018.1:66942-100412 GCF_042737375.1 Streptomyces sp. NPDC060000 | reverse complement strand
GGGGGGGGGGGGGGGGGGGGGGCCTTCCGTCGCCGCCCCCCCCCGCCCCAGGGGGCGGGGTGGCGCCGGTCCCCGCCGGGGGGGGGGCCGGGGTTTACCCCCCCCGGCCCCACGTTCGGCTCTTGAGGGGCCGGCGTTGAGAGGTCAGCCCTCCACCGCCGTCAGCCACAGTTTCACGTAGCGCTCCACGTCCACGTCCAACGCCACGTCCACCAGGGTGTGTTCGCGTACGCCCTCGTGGATCTCGGACTCGCCGGGGCGTGGGCGGCGGTCGACGACCGTCTGGCCGCGGGCCGGGCCGGGGGCGAGGGAGACCTCGACCGGGAGGAGCTCGGTGGTCAGGCCCGCCGGGTCGGCCACCGCGCAGACCGCGCCCGCGTCGCCGAGACCGCCGGTGGGCGTGGGGTCGCCGGAGGTGGCCGGGTCGCGGTGCGCGAGGAGTTCGCCGGCCAGCCGGAGGCGGGGCTCCGGGCTCGCCCGCAGCCGCGCCACGTCCGCCGCCGGGACCAGGACCCGCTTGAACACGTCCAGGCCGTACATGGTGATCGGCACGCCCGCCGTCAGCAGGATCGCCGCCGCCTCCGGGTCGTGCCACACGTTGAACTCCGCGACCGGTGTGGCGTTCCCGGTCGTCACCGCGCCGCCCATGAACACGATCCGCTCGATGTTGCGGGTCACCTCCGGGTGGGTGCGCAGCAGGAGGGCGATGTTGGTCAGCGGGGCGGTGGGGATGAGCGTGACCGGACGCGGGGAGGCGAGGATCTCGCGGCGCAGCAGCGTGACCGCGTCCACGTCGACCGGCCTGCGGGTCGGGGCGGGCAGCCCCAGGTCGCCCATGCCGTCCTGCCCGTGCACATGCCCCGCCGTGCGGACCGCCTCGATCAGCGGCCGCTCGGCGCCCCGGGCGACCGGGATGTCCCCGGCGCCCGCGTACTCCAGCACGGTCAGCGTGTTGCGGACCACGCCGTCCACGTCCGTGTTCCCGGCCACGCATGTCACCGCCCGCACGTCCAGGCCGGGATGGCGTACGGCGAACAGCAGGGCGAGGGCGTCGTCGACACCCGTGTCGCAGTCGATGATCACGGGGATGGGCTGCTCGGTCACCTTCGGACTCCTTACGCACCACGGTCGCCGTCCCCACCGACCCTATGCGCGCCCGCCCGTCGCCACCGACCCCGCGCGGGCACGGCCGGCGTCACCATCCCTCCGCCCGCGCCCCCGCGTCACCACCGCCCCTGCGCGGGCACGTCCCTCACCGACCCATGCGGCGCCGCCCGTCACCACCGCCCCTGCGCGGGCACGCTCATGCCCACAAGCCGGTTCCTCGGGCCGCCGCATGCTCTCCGATCCGGCGGAGCAGCTCGGCGGCGGGCAGCGCGCCCGGGCGGCGGCCGTCGCGCAGGCGGAGGGCGGCCAGGTCGTCCCGTGCCTCCCGCTCCCCGATCACCGCCTGGTACGGCACCAGTCGCGCCGCCCGGATGCGGGCCCCCAGGCTGCCCCGCTCGGGCCCGGCGAGTTCCGCCCTGAGCCCTGCCGCCACCGCCCGCCGAACCAGCTCCGCCGCCCGGTCGGCCTGCGCCTCCGACACCGGCAGCACGACCAGCTGGACAGGGGCCAGCCATACGGGGAACGCGCCGCCGTGTTCCTCGAGGAGATGCGCCACGGCCCGTTCCACACTGCCGATGACACTGCGGTGCACCATCACCGGCCGGTGCTTCGCCCCGTCGGCGCCGACGTAGCGCAGGTCGAAGCGCTCGGGCTGGTGGAAGTCGATCTGGACGGTGGACAGGGTCGACTCGCGGCCCGCCCGGTCGGTGATCTGCACGTCGATCTTCGGCCCGTAGAAGGCGGCCTCGCCCTCGACGGCGTCGTAGGCGATGCCCGCCTGGCGGAGGACCTGCCGGAGCAGGTCGGTGGCCCGCCGCCAGAGCTCCGGATCGGCGACGTACTTACCGCCCTCCCCCGGCAGGGAGAGCCGGTACCGGGCCGGGCGGATCCCCAGGTCCGCATGGGCGCGGCCGATCAGCTCCAGGGCCGCCCGGGCCTCGTCGACGGCCTGCTCCAGGGTGCAGAAGATGTGGGCGTCGTTGAGCTGGATGGCCCGTACGCGGGTCAGCCCGCCCAGCACACCGGACGGCTCCGATCGGTACATGCCGCCCAACTCGGCGATACGAAGCGGCAGTTCGCGGTAACTGTGGGAGCGGGAACGGTAGATGAGCGCATGGTGGGGGCACAAGCTCGGGCGCAGCACGACCTGCTCGGCGCCCAGCTCCATCGGCGGGAACATGTCCTCGCTGTAGTGGTCCCAGTGGCCGGAGATCTCGTACAGCTCGCGCTTGCCGAGGACCGGCGAGTACACATGCCGGTAGCCGGCGGCGCGCTCGGCCTCCCGTACGTACTCCTCCAGGGTGTGGCGCACGACCGCGCCGTCGGGCAGCCAGTACGGCAGTCCCGCGCCCATCAGGGGGTCGGTGTCGAAGAGGCCCAGCTCGCGGCCGAGGCGTCGGTGGTCATGGCTGTTCTCGTGGTGCTCGTGGTCGTTCACGGGGGGGCTCCCTCGCTCGGGGAGGGGCGAGGGACCGGGGAACGGCGAAGCCCCGGGGCACTCGCCCCGGGGCTTCGGACATCCGGTCCGTGGATCAGCGCGCCGGGACGGGGTCCGGCGTCGTCGTGAGGGACGGCTGGGCGCGCTTCATGCCGAGGACCGTAGCAACGGGGTCCGGTGGGACGCGACCCGTTTCCCCGCTCCGGCCACCCGCCCGCACCAACGCCCGTAACCCGTACGGCCCGCCGCGCTGGTCACCCCGTGGCACCGGTGTTGCCGTGGGAGGAGGCATACCCGGCAGACCTTCCCGGCAGCACACCCGGCAGGCACACCCCTCGGTACCCCGCGCGCACTTCTGGAGGCACCCCCCGATGGCCCGTACCACCCTCCTGGCCTCCACGCTTCTCCTCGTCACGGTCGCCACCGTCACCACCGGCTGCGCCACCCTCGGACTCGAGCACCCGCCGACCGCCGCGCCGGCCACCCCCACCGTCGAGCGGTCGTCGGCCAGACCCACCGCGCCGACCACCTCCCCCGTCCTCACCGAGGCGCAGGCGCGCGCCGCCCTCATCACCGAAACCGACCTCGGCACGCCCTGGACCCCGACCCAGGGCGCCGCCACCTGGCGGGACGGCATGCTCAAGGCGACCACCTCCATCCCCGACTGCCAGAAACTCCTCGACGCCCTCTACGCCGACGAACTGCTCGGCGCCTCCGCCCGCGCGGTGGTCGGACTGGACGACCCGGACGCCGGCGCCCAGTTGCGTTACCAGCTCAGCGGCGCCCGTCCCGCGGACGTCGACCGCAGCCTGGCCTGGCTGAAGACGACGCCGCAGAAGTGCGCCCGGTTCGCGGCCAAGGCGACCGGCGACACCGTGCTGGACGTGCAGGTGTCCGAGCTGCCGCTGCCGGAGGTGGGCGACGTCCGCCAGGGCCTGCGCGTGACCCTGACGATCTGGGCGACGGCAGAGAAGAACCCGGGCGGCGCCCCGACCGCCCTCACCCTGGACGTCGCCGCCGTCCGGGCCGGTGAGGACGCCTTCGCCCTCACCAACGGCGGCCTGAACGACGCGCCGAACGCGGCGACCCAGGCGGCCGTGCAACTCGGCGTCCGGCGACTTGCGGACATCAGACAGCAGGGGAAGGTGCGGGTCTGAGACACGGGTCCCACAGGATGGCGGCGTGCGGGCGCCGCGGCTCAGACCGTCGCGGTCAGACCGTCGCGGCTCAGACCGTCGAGTCGTCGTCGAAGCGCAGCCGCAGGGTGACCACCTCGTGGGACAGTGCCAGCACGGTGCGGTCCTGCGCGAAGGCGTGGCCCCGCAGCAGTGAGAGCGCCTCGTCCGCGGCGACGCCGATCTGGGCCATCACCATCCCTACGGCCTGGTACACCTCGTCGTGTTCGGTGGCCAGCGGGCTGAGCCACTGGCCGGCCTCGTCCGGGTCGTGCGGCCCGGCCCTCGGCAGTGCCACCAGCGCGGCCGTCACGACCTCGGCCACCACCCGCGCCGTGCGCACCTCGTCGGCGGCGAGCTCGCCCGGCTCGTCCCGGTAGAGATCGAGGGTGCCCACGCACACCGAGCGGTCGCCCAGCGGCAGCGCGTACACCGACCGCACGCCGACCGCCGCCGCCTGCTGGGCGAACACCGGCCAGCGGCAGGCGTCCCGGCTCGACATCAGGTCCGCGGCGCAGACCGGCGAACCGGTCTCGGCAGCCTCGAGACACGGCCCGTCCCCCAGCGTGACCTGCAGCTCCATCACATACCCGGCCCGTTCACCGCTCGCGCTGAGCGGCACCGGCATCCCGTCGCCACGCAGCGACAGACTCGCGTCGTTCACCGGCAGCAGTTTCACCACGGCGTCGCACAACCGCTGCGGCACCTCCTGGGGACCGGCGCCCCGCAACTCCTCGGCGATCACTTCGGCGACCCGGTCCCGGTCCAGGGGGCCCATGGTCATCACCTCCGTCGCCGGACCGGTTCACCTCTCGTGATCCCGCCGGGTACCCCTCGCGCACCGGGGAAACCGCCCTCGGCTAGGGCTTCTCGTACGGATCCGCCGGCTGTTCCACGCGCGTGACCGCGGCCGCGTCCAGGACCGGCGGCCAGGCCGCGTCGGAGCCGAGCGCGCCCTTCGGACGCCAGGTGCCGGTGACGGTGACCCAGGTGTCGGCGGGCAGGACGTCGTCGTCCGCGCCCCTGATCTCGACCTTGCCGGTGGTGGCGTCGGCGGCGCAGCAGGTGACGAGGAGGCGGGTGACGTACCAGGCGCCGTCGTCGCCGTGGGTGACGAAGCCGGTCAGACGGACCGTACGGCCCCTCAGCGAACGTCCGCTGTCGTAGATCGCGCGTGAGCTGAACGCGGCGACCGTCAGCTCGACCGGGTTCCCCGCCGGGAGCGCCGGGAAGGTCCCGACCCCCTGCGCGGCCCGCTGGGCGGCCTCGCGGCCGGCGCTGTAGGAGCCGAGCGCCGGCGGCGGGAAGAGGAGGAGGGCGACGGCGGGCAGGGTGAGCAGCCAGGCGACGCGGGGACCGGCGGGGCCGTGGGAGTGGCCCTCGTGCCCCGCGTGCCCCTCGTCGTCCTGGTGGGCGTCTTCGCGGTCGTCGTCCTGGTGGGCGCGCTCGCGGTCCTCGTCCTGGCGGGCGTCGTCGCGGTGGACGTCCTGGTGGGCGTCCTCGCGGTGGGGATCGCCGTGCGGGTCGTCCTCGTACTCGCGGGGCGGCCGGTGGCGCATGAGCGCCGTCACGACACCCAGCAGGACCAGCGCGGCCCCGGACACGATCAGGTAGGGCCGCAGGCCGGCCTGCACGTAGCGCAGGTACAGATCGCCGAAGAGGGTGATCCGCAGGACCGCGCCGCCCGTCAGGAGGAGCAGCACCGCCGGTCCGTACCGCCTCACAGCAGCCACCACCCCACGAGGACACTGGCGGCCAGGGCCACCACCCAGGTCGCCGACGCGAACCGTACGGCGAAGGACCGGCCGAAGGTGCCCGCCTGGAGGGCGAGGAGCTTCAGGTCCACCATCGGGCCCACCACCATGAACGCCAGCCGTGCGGTGGCCGGGAAGGCGCTCAGGGAGGCGGCGACGAAGGCGTCGGCCTCGCTGCACACGCACAGCACGACGGCCAGGACGGCCAGCAGCGGCACCGCGAGCCAGGGGGACCCGCCGAAGACGTCGAGGACGGAGCGCGGGACGGCGATGTTGAAGGTCGCCGCGGCCGCCGCGCCCAGCACCAGGAAGCCGCCCGCGTGCAGGAAGTCGTGCTGGAGGCCGGTCACGAAGGCGCGGGGGCCGGTGGTGCGGGCCGACGGGTCCTCGGGCCCCGGCAGCCGCAGCCACTTCTCCTTGCCGAACCGCGCCCACAGCCAGCCCATCGTCACGGCGGTGCCGAGCGAGGCGAGCAGCCGGGCCAGGACCATCTCCGGCCGGCCGGGGAAGGCGATGGAGGTCGCGACGAGCACGACCGGGTTGATCGCGGGCGCGGAGAGCAGGAAGGCGAGGGCGGCCGCCGGGGCGACCCCGCGCCGCATCAGGCTCCCGGCCACCGGCACGGACGCGCACTCGCAGCCGGGCAGCACGGCCCCGGCGACACCGGCGACCGGCACGGCGAGCACCGGGTTGCGCGGCAGGAGCCGCCGGAACACCCGCTCCGGTACGAACGCGCCGATCGCCGCCGAGACGACCGTACCGAGGAGCAGGAAGGGCACCCCCTGGACGGCGACGGCCGTGAAGACCGTCCACCAGGCGGCCACCGGCGGTGTGTAGAGATCGAGCGCGAGCAGCGGCCCGAGGACGGACACGACCGTCGCGACGGCGACGAGCGCGGCCCCACCGAGCACGGCGTACACGAACGCGCGCACGGCGACCCGCAGGCCGTCGGCCACAGTCCGTTGATTCTGCACGCCGGGGACGCTAACGCCGTCGGCAATGAGCGAGCTGTGACCTGCCTCTGGCTACAACGGCGGCTGCGCGGGCGCCGGTCCCAGCGTCGTGGTCCCCGGCGCCGTACGGTGCCCGAGCCCCGTGCGGTACGCGTCCAACGCCGCCTCCACCCGCCCCGTACGCCGCAGCAGATCCCCCAGCATCCGGCAGAGATCGGCGAGATCCCCCGCCGCCCCCGCCCGCTCCAGCAGACTCAGCGCCCGCACATAGTGCTCCTCCGCCGCCTCCGTGTCCCGCGCGTCCTCGGCGATGATCCCGAGCAGCCGGTGCGCCCCCGCGGAGTGCACGGCACCCCGCTCGGACGACAGATCCCCGAGCACGGTGTGCAGCAGCGCGGCGGCCTCCTCCGACTTGCCCCGCCGGTGCAGGACGTCGGCCAGCTCGACGGCGACCTGGCTGCTGTAGAGGGCGGCGCGCTGGGCCGAGAGCATGGCCTGGGCCTGCTTCAACTCGTCCTCGGCGGAATCCAGTTCACCGTTCTGGGCGTAGACGTAGCCGCGCATCCAGTGGCAGTTGGCGAGTTCGGTACGGAGCTGGAGCTGACGGTAGAGCTCGGACGCCTTGGCCAGCGAGGCGTCGGCCTCCGCGAGGCGGCCCTCGGCGAGGAGGGTGCGGGCGACGGAACGGTGCATGCGGGCGACCAGCGCGGGGTCGCCCGCCTGGGGCGCGAGGGCGAGGGCGAACTCGGCGGCCTGCGCGGCGCGGGCGTGGGCGCCCATGTCCATGTACGGGCCGATGACGGAGGCGTAGAGGAGGAGCAGCGCGTCGGGGTCGTGCAGCCCGCCCCGGTTGAGCTCGTCGAGGGTCGACTCCAGCAGGTAGACGGCGTAACGGAGTTCACCGGCGAGGTAGTGGGCGACGGCCCGGCCGCGCAGCGCGGGGACGCGGGCGGTGAGCGGTGCGTGTGCCAGAGCGGCCTCGGCGCGCTCGAAGCAGCGCAGGGCCGTGTCCAGGTCGCCCGTGTCGATCCCGCACTCCCCGAGGCCGAGCAGCGCGGTGGCCTGCTCCTCGTCGAGCCCGTGCTCCCGCGCCTCCGTGAGCAGAGCGGTGTACTGCAGGGCCGCTTCCTCCGCCTCCCCGGTGGCCAGCGCCCGCTGGGCCTCGGTGAGGCGGAGCCGCAGATCGGTGACGAGGCGGGCGGGCCGGCCGGTCGCCAGCTCCTCGAAGTCGACGCCGAGCCGCTCGGCGATGTGTTTGAGCGCCTCGTCGGAGGGCCGCACCCGGCCGGCCTCCAGTGTGGAGACATAGGCAGGGGTGTAGGTCGGCTCGGCCAACTGCCTTTGCGTCAGCCCCTGTTCGACACGCAACCGCTGCACCCGGCGCCCCACGACCTCCGGTTCGTCCCGCTCTCCCACGCCGGTCGCCCCCAACTCCCCCTGTGCCTCTTGCCGTTGGACTATCTCAGCCTCTAGGTTAAACGGCGAGTTAAGCACGCTTAACAGCTGGCTGACGTGAGTATCGCAGTCGCCGACGTTGCGAGGTAGCCGTGTCCGGACGCACATCCGCACGCCCTTCCGCACGCCCTTCCGCGCCCTATGTCAGAGCGGTCGCCGCGGCGGTCCTGGCCGTCACGGCCCTGATCACCGCGGCCAACGCGGGTCCGGCCAGAGCCACGGACGCCACACCGGCTCCCCCGACCGCGCGGCACGACACGGCGGAACACCGCTAGGACCGCCGCCCCGGGGCCGTCCAGGGAACCACCCTCGCCTCGAACGCCCGGCCAGGAGCCGCCCGAACGATCCCGCCGGCCGCGCCAGGGCCCGCCTGGCGATCCCGCCGGCCGAACGCCCGTCGGCGTCCGCTTCCTCAGCGGGGCGGCTCACCCCTGCGTCTGCAACTGCCGCAACTGCTGCTGTACGTGGTCCAGCGCGCCCTCGCGACGGCCCGGCACCCGGGCTCGCAGTTCCGCGACCGCCTGTCCCAGCGCACGGGCCCGCGACACGTCGGGGATCCGCCCCCACTGGTGGTGCGCCCGGTCGACCGCCGCCTCCACGGCAGGCGCGTCGACCGGCTGCCCGGCCTCCAGCCGCGCGACGGCGACCGCCATCCAGGTACGGCAGCTGCGCTCGGCGTCTCCCGCGAACATCGCCAGATCCGCCCGCACCTCGGCCCAGTGCAACGCCTCCTCGGACCCGGCCCCGTACGAGCCGGCGGCGTCCTGCTCCAGGCGGGCGGCAAGCACATCGGCATCGACATGCCGCCCGTCCCGCACAGCGCCGGAAATGGCGGCATGCGGATCAAGCTCCCACCCTCCCGCCCTGCCCTGAGGCGCACCCCCCGGCCCAGGAGACACCGGCCGGGGGACCCGGGGGCGGGACTCCCGTTGGACGGCGGGAGCGCCTGGGACGGCGGGTGCGCCTGGGACCGCGGGTGCGCCTGGGACCGCGGGTGCGCCTGGGGCGCTGAGTGTGCCCGGAGCGCTGGATGCGCCCTGCGCGGCGAAGGCAGCGGGTACGCCGGAGGCGACAGGAGCGGTCGCGGCGGCGAGTACGCCAGGGGCGACGGGCACGCCAGGGGCAACAGACACGGCCGGGGTGACGGGCGCTCCGGAGGTAACAGGGGCGTCCGAGGCGGGAGACACGCCAGAGGCGACCGGTACGCCGGAGGCGCCAGGGGCCGCCGACACGGCGAGTACACCGGAGACGGCGGGCAGGGACGGGGCGGCGGGCAGGGCCAGGGTCACGAGCGAGGTCGAGGCCGGGACTGGGGGCGAGGCCGGGGCCGGAGCCGGGGCCGGGACCGGGACCGGGGGCAAAGGCGAGGCCGGGGCCGGGACCGGGGGCAAAGGCGAGGCCGGGGGCAAGGCCGAGGCCGCGGGCAGAGGCAAAAGCGAGCCCGGGGCCGGGACTGGGGACAAAGGCGAGCCCGGGGCCGGGACCGGGGGCAAAGGCGAGGACGAGGCCGGGACCGGGGGCAAAGGTGAGGACGAGGCCGGGGGCAAGGGTGAGGACGAGGCCGGGGGCAAGGGTGAGGACGGGGCCGCGGGCAGGGGTGAGGCGGGATATACCAGGTCGCCCAGCTCGCCGTCTGACGCGATGCGGGCCAGCGCCGCCTGGTGCAGGCGTTCCAGCGCCGGACGGCCCCCGCTGCGCAGTATCGTCGCGACCGCCTTCATGTACGACGGCACGGCGACGGTTCGGCGCCCCGGTGGCGGGGCGACCCGCCCGTACACGGTCACCGCGGGCCCGCAGTCCAGGACGTTCCCCCGCAGCCAGTCCCACGTCTCCTGATCCGCGCGCAGATCGAGCACCACCGTCGTGGACCCGGCCGCCCGCAGCCGCAGCTCCTCCCGGAACCAGTGCCACGGGAACGCCGTGTACCGCACGGTCGCGGGCGTCGTACGGGCGAGCGCCAGGTGCGGCAGCCGCTGCCGCCGGTCGAGTTGCAGCTGCCCCGCGACGAACAGGGTCAGCGGCCCGGGGGCCACCGCGGCGGCCCGCAGCCGGGTCAGCACGGCCTGCGGATCGAGCGGATCGGCGAGTTCGACGACGTTCGCGGTGTCGGTGCCGGCCAGTACGGGAGGCGGCACCGCTGCCAGCACGGGGAGCACGGAGGCCGCGTCCACCAGACACCCCTTGCCCATGGGCGAGGCCGCGAGCAGCAGCACGGTTCCGGGCATGGTCCCCTCCCGCATGGTCCCCTCCCCTGTCGATCACGTACCTCAGCACCGTAACCGCTGCTGCTGCAAAGGGGAGCCTCAGGACTGCGAACGTCCACCTACGGGGCCTTCGTCGGGCCGCGGCACGCAGGGGCCGCACCGCGAAGACCGTCGTGTCGTCGGCGAGACGTCCCCAACAGTGCCGCAGCGTGCCGTCCCGGACGAAGGCCGCCAACCGCCTCGGCTCGGCGGCCCGGGGACCGCGGGCGAGGGCCGCCGCGGCCTCCTGGGCCGGCGGATGGAACTCCCCGGCGCCGGGCCCGCGGACAGCGGTCGAGCAGGCCGTGGCCGCCGGACTCCATGAGGCCAGCGAAACACGCGGGCGGACGGCCCGCATCCGGGGCCGAACCCCCGCGCGGCGCACCGTCCGCTCACGCTCCGCGCACCATCCGCTGACGGTCCGCGCACGGTCCGCGCACCATCCGCTGACGGTCCGGTGCGAAAACCCGGTGCACCCGACTTGCCACCGCCCCCGCCCAGGTGTGCCCTGGAAGGCGGGGGCGAGGAGAGAGAGGAGTCCTCTCATGGCTCATGCGGCACCCACACCAGGCATGCGGACCACGTCCGCCCGTACCCGCACACCCGACGTCTTCAGCGAACGGACCCACCGGGCCGCGCAGTGGACGACGGCCGTGTCACTGGGGCTCGTCTACGGCTACTGGGCGGCGGCCAACAACCGCGCCGGCGGCCCGATCACCGGCTGGAACCTTCTGCTCGGCTTCGTCAGCGCGATCGTGTTCGCGGCGCTCTACACGGGCATCCACGCCCTGGCCCCGCACATGCGACGCGAACTGCACGCCCTGCTGTGGGCGGCGTTCGCCGGCTGCGCCTTCGGCTTCCTGTACAGCCAGACCGGCGCCGCCGTCCTGCGCTCGGTGGGCATGGCCCTGGTGATCGCGGGAGCCTTCTTCGCGACGCTGTTCTACCGCTACTACACGCACGAGGACGCGGCTGGACACCGCATCCGCTGACCCCACCCACCCACCGCATCCGCTGACCCCGCCCACCCACCGACCGCGTCCACCGACCGCGTCCGCGCAGGACGCACCAAGACGCACACGGGCCCCGGCGTTGTACGCCGGGGCCCGTGCCTTCCCTCATCCCTCCACTCACCGGCCGACCGGGACCCACTCCCAGTCACCCGACGAGGTATCTGACGTTCCGCCGAGACTGAAGCTCCAGGAGCCCGAGAAACTGAACGACCCGGAGGCCGAGACGCCGAACGAGCTGTTGGTGAACGGGTCGTCCCAGTTGGTCCAGTCCCCGTTCTTCCACCGCGGGCACGGGTCGGCGCAGTCGGGCACCCGAGCGCCGCCGGTGTCCACGAGGGCGGCGCTCGCCCAGCCCTGCGCGTCGAAGAGCCAGTACCAGTCCGGGTTGCCGTTGACGCTCTGGCCCTTCACCCTGCACTGCACGCGATCGTGACTGCCGGGCGCGAGCGCGGCGACGACGGGTGAGCGGGTGGTGGGTTCCTGTCGCACGTTCAGTTCGGTGCGGGAGACGACGGTGCCGCGGACGGAACCGTTACCGTCACCGCTTCCGGCCGGCTGGGCGGCGGCCGTGGTTCCCAGCGCCGCGACGGCGAGGGTGCCGCCGGTGAGCAGGGCCACGGCCGGAGTCCGCAAGGCCAAAGTGGTGCGCATGATCGACCTCCTTCTCCCCAGAACCAGGAAACACCCGTTCGGGTGAACCCTCCACCGGAGCACGTCGTCTGAACACCACCCACGTGCCACCCACCCGCCACCGACGCGCCACTGGACGCCCCCCTGGGCGACCCCCTGGGCGCCACCCGAACGGCCGCCATGGGCTCGCGCTCGCCGCCCCGACCCCGTTGCCTGGAGACGTGTCCCGAAGCCTGCGGACCGCCCTCTCGGCCGTCCTCCTCGCGCTGTCCTGCCTGCTGGTGCCGTTCGGCGCGCTCGCGGCCTGGGCGGCGTACGGCCTCACCGACACCCGCGGTTACGTCACCACGATGGCGCCGCTCGCCTCCGACCCCGCCGTACGGGACGCCGTCGCCGACACGGTGGGTGACGGAGTGGCACGTGAGGCCGGGATGAACCCGCTCTTCCTGCGCGACGCGGTCCGTTCCTTCACCGCGACCCGTGCCTACCGCACGGCCTGGGACGCGGGCAACGAGGCGGCCCACACGGCCGTGATGAGAGCGCTGAACGACGAGAGCGCCGACCGCGACGCCTACCCGGTGACCGTGGACCTCGCGGCCGTCACCTCACCACTGAAACGCCAACTCACCGCCGATAACGTGCCGTTCGCCGACCGGGTGCCGGTGCAGCACACGCGCGTCGCGCTTCTCCCGCCAGGTGAACTGGCCGTACTCCGGAAGGGCTACCACGTGCTCGACGTAGCCGGTTTCTGGCTGCCCCTGGCGGCCGTCCTGTTCGCGCTGGCCGGTATCGCCGTGGCGGCCTGCCGCCGCCGGGCGGTCACGGCGACGGCCCTCGGCACGGCCCTGGGCGGCGCGTTGCTGGGCCTCGCCGTCGCGATCGCCCGCCGCCTGGCCCTCTCCGACCTCCCCGACGCGGCCCACCGCCCGGCGGCGGGCGCGGTGTACGACGCGCTCACCGCGACCCTGCGCACGGCCTCCTGGCTGCTGCTCGCGGTGGGCCTGACGGTGGCGGCGGCGACCTGGCTCACCCGCCCGCACTCCCCGGCGGTCCGGCTGCTGCGACGTCGGCGAGTGTGCGCAACGCCCGTGCCAACTCCCCCTTCGGAGCCGACGCGAGTCCGAGTCTGACCGCGTCCGGGGTGCGGTGCGGGTCGACGGCGAAGGCGGTCCCCGGGGTCACGGCGATGCCGTGCGCGGCGGCAGCGGCCGTGAAGGTGTCCGCCCGCCAGGGCGCCGGCAGCTCCCACCAGGCGAAGTAGGCGCACGGATCGGTCCGTACGGTGCCCCCGCCCAGGTGCTCGACAAGGCCCCCGCCCAGACCCTCGGCCAACCGCTCGACGGCACCCTCGGAGCGATGCCCGGCCAACCGCTCGGCGGCCCGCTCGGCGAGACGCTCGACGGCACGCCCGGTGACGTCCTCGGTGCGACGCTCGACGGCACGCCCGGTCGGCCGCCCGGTGCGGTGCCCGGTGAGATGCCCGGTGAGATGCCCGGTGAGATGCTCGGTGAGGATCGCCTGTCGTCGGGCGGCGTCCGCCCGTTTCGCCTCGACGAGCCGCCGCACCACCCCGTCCGCCGCCCACCGCACGGCCGCCTCCACCGCGAACCGTCCCGCACTCCACCCGCCGGACCGCACCGCGGCCCCCACGGCCTCCACCCGGTCCTGCGGTACGACGAGAAAGCCGACGGTCAGCCCCGGCGCGACCCGCTTGGACAGACCGTCGACGACGTGGGTGAGCCCAGGCGCGTGGGCGGCGAACGCGGCGGCGTCGGGGCGGAGAAAGGCCCAGATGCGGTCCTCGACGACCGGCAGGTCCAACTCCTCCACGAGCCGTCCGAGTTCGCGCCGCCGCCGTTCACTCATGGTCGAGGACGTCGGGTTGTGGAGCGTCGGCTGAAGGTAGAGGGCGGAGAGCGGGGCGGCACGATGGACGGCGGCGATGACGTCCGGTCGCACTCCTTCGGCATCGCCCGCGAGCGGCACGAGGACCACTCCCAGCCGCCCGGCGATCCCCTTGACCAGCGGATACGTCAGCTCCTCCACCCCGACCCGGCCGCCCGGCCGGACCAGGGAGGCGAGGGCGGCGGCGATGGCCTGCCGGGCGTTGCCGGTGAACAGGATCTGTCCGGGGTCCGGCCGCCAGCCGGGCAGGGTGAGAAGCCGGGCGGCGCTCTCACGGGCGGCCGCGGTCCCGTCGGCGGCGCCCGGACGCATGGCGTCGGTCAGCACATCGGTCCGCAGCAGCGGCGCGAGGGAGGCCGCGAGAAGCTCCGACTGCCCCTCGACGGAGGGGTAGTTGAGCTCGAGGTTGACGGGCGCCGAGGTGGCCGTCTCGATGAGCGCCCGCCCCTGCCCGACGGCCGGCGCGGCCCGTACGAACGTTCCCCGGCCCACCTCGCCGACCACCAGACCGCGCCGCACGAGTTCGCCGTACACCCGCCCGGCCGTCGAGGGCGCGATGCGGTGCCGCCGCGCGAACCACCTTTGCGGAGGCAGCTGTTGGCCGGGACGGAGCCGCCCGGCGGCGATGTCACCGGCGATACGGTCGGCGATGAGCCGGAAGTCGGCCATGGGGCGTCCGGGACCTTCCCTCGTCATATCCCTGTTCCCTATATCCCTGTTTTCCCTCGATGTTTTCCCTCGATCGGGATTGCACCGAGAGCAAAGATCTTATTGCACCGAGGAATCGGGCCGCCCTACTGTCGATCACATGGCTCCCTTCCTCGCATACGTGGACAAAGGCGCGGATACGCCCCTGGCGCTCCCCCCGGCGCTCCCCCCGGCGCTCCCCCTGGTCCTCGTCCACGGCCACCCCTTCGACCGCACCATGTGGGCCCCGCAGATCGAGGCCTTCGCCCCCACCCGCCGGGTGATCGCCCCCGACCTGCGCGGTTACGGCGAGTCCCCGGTGGTCCCCGGCATCACGCTGCTCTCCGACTTCGCCCAGGACATCGTCACGCTCCTGGACGAACTCGCGGTGGAGGACTTCGTGCTGGCCGGGCTGTCGATGGGCGGCCAGATCGCGATGGACCTCTACCGGCAGTTCCCCGACCGCGTCCGGGGCCTGGTCCTCGCCGACACCTTCCCGGCGCCGGAGACCCCGGGCGGCAGACTGGCGCGCAACGAGATGGCCGACCGGCTGATCGCGGAGGGCATGCGGGGCTACGCCGACGAGGTCCTGGAGAAGATGGTCGGCCCGTACGCGGCCCCCGAGGTCAAGGCCCATGTCCACCGCATGATGACGTCTACGTCTCCCGAGGGCGCGGCGGCGGCCCTGCGCGGCCGGGCCGAACGCCCCGACTACCGGACCGTGTTGACCCGCGTCACCGCCCCCGCCCTGGTGGTGGTCGGCGAGGACGACGAGTACACCCCGGTGCCGGACGCGGAAGCGATGCACGCGGCGCTTCCGCACTCCGAGCTCCGCATCATCGAGGGCGCGGCCCACCTGCCGAACCTGGAGCGGGCGAACGAGTTCAACAGGGTGCTGGCGGAGTTCCTGGCGAAGACCGGGGCACAGCCCGCACAGCCCGCATAGCCCGCGGCACACCCCCTCTACAACCGCGGCACACCCCACGACAAGCGCGGCACACCCCACGACAAGCGCGGCGCACCCCTCGACAAGCGCGGTGCGCCCCTCCGCAACCGCGACATAGCCCGCACGGGGCGACGACGACCGGGGCGTAGCCTCGGCCGGGATGAGGTCGACGCGAGGGCGGCTCCTCGGCGTCTGGTGCGCCGGACTGTCGCCGGCCGGGGTAAGCGTGGTCGTGTCGCACGACTTCTGGGCGGCCGACGCCCGTTTCCTCCACCTCGACGGCACCGACCACCGCGCGCGGACGGTGAACATCACCCTTCACCCTTCACCCTTCACCCTTCACCAGGGCCGATGATCCGGGCCCGGTGCCCACACGGCCGGGGCCCGGAGCCCGCCGCTCATAATGAGCGCATGTCCCGCGAGTTCCCCATCGGCCTCACCCCTCCCGACTGGCTGGTCCGGAACCTCCGCTCCCAGCGGTCCGCCGTCAACCGGCCCGCCGTCGCCCGCGCCGCGCTCGCCATGTCGCTGCCGCTGCTGATCGGCCTCGCCGCGGGACAGCCCGCGTACGGCGCGCTCGCCTCGATGGGCGCCCTGTCCGGCGTCATCGGCGACACCGCCGACGCCTACCGCATGCGGATCATGAACATCGCGATCCCGCAGCTGTTCGGGGCGGTGGGCGTCACCCTGGGTTCCGCCGTGTACGGACACGGGTGGCTCGCGGTGGCCGCCGTCACCGGCGTGGCACTGATCTCCGGGATGATCTCGACGATCGGGGCCGTGGCCTCCGTGTCCGGGCTGCTGCTCCTGCTCAACTCCGTGGTGGGGGCCGGCCTGTCAATGCCGGGTCAGTGGTGGCTGGCGCCGCTCCTGATGACCGGCGGCGGCCTCCTGGTGCTCCTCCTCGCCCTGCTGGCCTGGCCGCTGCGCTCCGGGGTGCCGGAACGCACGGCGGTCGCCGCCACCTATCGCACGGTCGCCGACCTGCTGGCCGCGTGCGGCAGCCAGGTCCCCGGTGAGTACGAGGACGCCCGCCACACCGTCACCCAGTCCCTGAACCGGTCCTACGACCTCGTCCTCGCCCGCCGCACCGGACACCACGGCCGCAGCCCCGAACTGACCCGCCTGGTCGCCGAACTGAACGCCATCACCCCGGTGGTGGAGGCGGCCCCCGCGGCCCATCTGAACGGACGCCCGCTCCCGGCGGAGGTCCCCGAGGCCGTGATCCACCTCGCACGGGCGGTGGAGACCGGCTTCACCGGGCCGATCGGGCTGCGGCTGCCCGACCCCGGCTCCGAGACCGCGCGCGCCGTCGACCACGCCCTGCGGCACGCCGCCGAGGTGGTCGCCGCCCCCGACCTCGACCCCCGGGGCATCGACGACCGGCTCGGCCGTCCGGCCGGCCTGCGGGTCCGTGCCGCCCGCGCCGCCCGCGACGTCGCCCTCTCCGCCGCGTCCTGGCGCTACGGCCTGAGACTGGCCCTGTGCATCGGCCTCGCCCAGGTGCTGGTCTCGATCGTCCCCGTGCCGCGCTCCTACTGGGTGGCCCTGACCATCACCTTCGTGATGAAGCCCGACTTCGGCTCGGTGTTCTCCCGGGCGCTGCTGCGGGCGCTGGGCACCGTGGCCGGCCTGGTGGTCGCGGCGGCGGTCCTGTCCCAGGTGCCGCGCGGGTGGTGGGACGTACCGGCGATGCTGCTGCTGGCGCCGCTGATCCCGGCCCTGACCCCCCGCGGGTACGGCTATCAGACCGCGGCGATCACCCCGGTGATCCTGCTGCTGTCGGACGTCCTTAACCACCAGGGCACGGCGCTCCTGCTGCCCCGGCTGGTGGACTCGCTGATCGGCTGCGGCATCGCGCTCGTGGCGGGCTATCTGCTGTGGCCGGAGAGCTGGCACACCAGGGTCGGCGACCGGCTGGCGGACGCGGTCGCGGACACCGCCCGCTATGTCGACTCGGCCTTCGGCCCCGAGGTCGACCCGGCCGAGCGCGCCCGGATGCGCCGCCGTCTCTACCGCGACCTGTCCGTCATCCGTACGGAGTTCCAGCGCGCCCTGACCGAGCCCCCGCCCACGGGACGCCGGGCCGCCGCCTGGTGGCCGCTGGTCGTCGCGGTGGAACGGATCGTGGACGTGACGACGGCGGCCCGGGTCCGGGTGAAACACGGAGCCGGACCGCCGTCGGCGGCGGAGGTCGCTCAGGTCACGCTGCAACTGCGCGAACTGGCGGACGGCCTGCGCGACACGGACGTCCTGTACCAGGTGCGCACGGACCTGACCGGACCCACCGGCAGCGTCCTGGAACCCCTGCGCCAGGAGGTCGCGGCGGCGAGAGCGATCGCCTCACCGCACGCGGGCGCCTAGCTCCGGGCTTTTCGGCGGGGGTGCCGGACCCCGACGTCCCCGACGTCCTCGCCGTCCTTGCACCACACGGCCACCACCGCCGGGCGGACGGTCTTCCCCGGGCCGTCCGGGGGACTGGGACGACGTTCCGATCAACGGCAGCAGCCCGCACGCCTTTACTTTCCCGTTACATTCCCTTGCTGTGTTCTTGACGCTAGGGGCACATGCGTGCGGAAGCGCTGCCGCGGGATGAACGGAGAGCGAAGCCCCGGCTGCCACAGGGGTGTTGGACTTACGTGGCGGGAGCACCGAGGCGGTATTGACACACCCGGATTCCCTACACTCACCCCTGCCCAAGATCACCATTCGGGGCGGCTAACCTTACGTGTCCGTCCTGGCCAGGGATTGACGGGCTTCAACTCACGCGAAGGGTTGCGCACATGGGCATTCTCACTCTCCTGCGGAACGCGTTCGGACGGTCACGCAAGGAGCGGGCCGCCGAGGCAGAGGGTGCGGAACAGGTTCCTTCGCAGGAACAGACCGCTTCTGAGGAGCGGGACCAGCAGTCGAACGGAGCCGACCGTACGTCGGCACCGGCGGCGTCGACACCGACGCCCGAACCGACGGTCCCGTCCCCCTCCCCCGAACCCACCCCGAGGGCCACCACGGCCCAGGTCCCGGAACCCCGCCCGGCATCCCAGGACGAACACGACCTCGTCTCAGCAGCCTTCGACAAGGTATCGGTCCCCAAGCCGACCCAGTCGACGGAAGACCTGCCGGCATCGGCGCAGCCGACGGCCGAGGCCGAGGCTCAGGTGACGGCTGAGGCAGTCGAGGCCGAGGCGACTGCGGCTGAGGCTGAGGTGACGGCGGAGCCGAAGGCGGAAGCCGAAGCCGAAGCTCCGACGCCTGCTGAGGTGAAGACCGAGGCTGAGGCCGAGACCAAGGTGGACGAGGCGGAGGCGAAGGCGGAAGCCGCGGCCGAGGTCACGGCGGAGGCGGAAGCCGAGGCCGAGGTCACGGCGGAGGCGGAGGCGGAAGCCGAGGCCGAGGTCACGGCGGAGGCGGAAGCCGAGGCCGAGGCGCCGACGCAGGCAGAAGCTGAGGCCGAGGCGCCGACGCAGGCTGAGGCTGAGGCTGAGGTGAACGAGGCGGAGGCAGAAGCTGAGGCCGAGGACACGGCGGAGGCGGAAGCTGAGGCTGAGGCGCCGACGCAGGCTGAGGTAAAGGCCGAGGCCGAGGCTGAGACCAAGGTGGACGAGCCAGCGGCCGAGGCGGCTGCGGAGGCCGAGGCTCCGCCGCAGGCGGAGGTGGTCGCCGAGGCCGAGGCCGAGGCGGAGCCGACGGCGCCCGAGGGCGAGGTCAGCACTCCGTCCGAGGAGCCGACGGCGCCGGAGACCGGCGCGGAGCCCGCGGCCGAGCAGCCAGAGGCCGAGCCCGAGCAGATCGCGGCGGCCCCTGAGGCACCGAAATCCGAGCCCGCGGCCGACGAGCCCGAGGCCGCTACGGCGGAAGCCGACGAGCCCACGGTCGCTGCCGCGGAAGCCGACGAGCCCGAGGCCGCCGACGGCGAGGACGCCCCGCAGGGGCCACTCGCGGCCGACGACGAAAGCCGCACGGGTGGTGCGGGTGGGAACGACTCGGCCGAAGGCGAAGCCGAGGACGAGGTGAAGGCCCCGGCCGAGACCGAGGCCGAGCCCACGTCCGAGCCTGCCGCCATCGCCGACGAGCCCGCACTCACCGCAGCTGCGACGCAGATCGACGAGCCCGCGGCCGCCCACGGCGAAGCCGAGACCGAGGTCAAGGCCGAAGACGAGGTCAAGGCCAAGGCCGAGGTCAAGGCCGAAGCCGATGCCGAGGCCAAGGCCGAGGCCAAGGCCGAGACCGAGACCGAAGCCGAGGTCAAGCCCGAGACTCACGCCACCCCCACCCCCACCCCGACCCTCCCCCCCGGCCTCGCCACCGCGTACGACGCGGCCGCCACCACCCTCGAGGCAACCCACCTCACCGGCACCCGAGCGAAGCTCTACCTCGTACTGGACCGCTCCGCGAGCATGCGCCCGTACTACAAGGACGGCTCCGCCCAGGCCCTCGCCGAGCAGACCCTCGCCCTCGCGGCCCACCTCGACACCGAGGCCAAGGTCCACGTCGTCTTCTTCTCCACGGAATTGGACGGCACCGGCGAGCTGACCCTCACGGACCACGAGAACAAGATCGACGAGCTGCACGCCGGCCTCGGCCGCATGGGCCGTACCAGCTACCACGCGGCGGTCGAAGCGGTCCTCACCCACCACGAGAAGGAAGCCGCGGACACCCCCGCCCTGGTCGTCTTCCAGACGGACGGCGCCCCGGACGCGAAGACCCCGGCCACCCAGTCCCTCACCAACGCGGCGAAGAACCACCCCGCCGTCTTCTTCTCCTTCGTCGCCTTCGGCGAGCACGACAACAAGGCCTTCGACTACCTCCGCAAGCTGAAGACCCCCAACACGTCCTTCTTCCACGCGGGCCCGACCCCGCGCGAGCTGACGGACGCCGAGCTCTACGAGGGCGTACTGGCCACCTGGCGCCCGTAGGCCCCTTCGGGGGGTGGAGCATCACGTCCACCCCCCGAAACGCATGTGAGTGGATCTTCGCGGGCCCAGTAGGATTTCGGGCATGGCGGCCACTGGAACCGAGAAGCAGGGTGGCAAGGCGTTCTACGTCTCCACCCCCATTTACTACGTCAACGACGCTCCTCACCTGGGCCACGCCTATACGACCGTCGCAGGCGACGTGCTCACCCGCTGGCACCGCCAGCGCGGCGAGAAGGTGTGGTACCTCACCGGCACGGACGAGCACGGTCAGAAGATCATGCGCACCGCGGAGGCGAACGGCGTCAGCCCGCAGCAGTGGGCCGACAAGCTCGTCGACGAGTCCTGGCGCCCCCTCTGGGAGCACCTGGAGATCGCGAACGACGACTTCATCCGCACCACGCAGCAGCGGCACACAGACCGCGTCCAGGAGTTCGTGCAGGACCTGTTCGACAAGGGCGAGATCTACAAGGGCGGCTACGAGGGCCCGTACTGCGTCGGCTGCGAGGAGTACAAGCTCCCGGGCGAGCTGCTCGACGGCGAGGGTGACTTCGCAGGTCAGAAGCTGTGCCCCATCCACAAGAAGCCCGTGGAGATCCTCAGCGAGGAGAACTACTTCTTCAAGCTGAGCGCGTACGGCGACAAGCTCCTCGCCCTCTACGAGGCGAACCCCGGCTTCATCCAGCCCGAGTCCGCGCGCAACGAGGTCGTGAACTTCGTCCGGCAGGGCCTCCAGGACCTCTCCATCTCGCGCTCCACCTTCGACTGGGGCATCCCGATCCCGTGGGACCAGAAGCACGTGATCTACGTGTGGGTCGACGCGCTGCTGAACTACGCGACGGCGGTCGGCTACAACGAGAACGAGGAGAAGTTCGAGGCCACCTTCCCGGCCGACGTCCACCTCGTCGGCAAGGACATCCTCCGCTTCCACGCGGTGATCTGGCCCGCGATGCTGATGGCGCAGGGCCTGCCGCTGCCCGGGAAGATCGCCGCGAACGGCTGGCTGATGGTCGGCGGCGAGAAGATGTCGAAGTCGAACCTGACCGGCATCAAGCCGCAGGATCTGACCTCGCACTTCGGCGTGGACGCGTACCGCTGGTACTTCCTGCGCGCCATCGCCTTCGGCCAGGACGGCTCGTTCTCGTGGGAGGACTTCTCCGCCCGCTACACGAGCGAGCTGGCGAACGACTACGGCAACCTCGCCTCCCGCGTCGCCGCGATGGTCGGCAAGTACTTCGACGGCGTCCTGCCCGAGGCCACCGCCGACGGCGAGGCCGAGAAGGCGCTGCACGACGGTCTGGCGAACGCGGTCGCGGTGGCCGACCGGAAGATCGGCGAGGAGCTGGACTTCCAGGGCGGCATCCTGGCCGTCTTCGAGTTCGTCAAGCAGGTCAACGGCTACATCACGGAGCAGGAGCCGTGGAAGGTCGCCAAGGACGACTCGGCCGAGGGCCGGGCCCGCCTCGCGACCATCCTCTACACCGCGGCGGAGTCCCTCCGTGGTGTCGCCGTGCTGCTGAACCCCGTCATGCCGGACACCTCCCAGAAGCTGTGGGACTCGCTGGGCGCCGAGGCGGTCCTGGGTGCTCTCGCGGACCAGCGGGTCCAGGAGGCGGGCGCCTGGGGCACGCTCCCGGCCGGTACGACGGTCACCAAGGGAGCGGTTCTCTTCCCGCGCCTGGAGGAGAAGCCGACCGCGTAACGCGTCGACGACCGACCAGGGGGTCCGTGGACGCATCGCCTCCCGGACCCTGGCCAGGGTCTCCCGGACCAGGGAACGCATCGCCTCCCGGACCCTGGCCAGGGTCTCCCGGACCAGGGGACGCATCGCCTCCCGGGCCCTGGCCGGGGTCTCCCGGACTCTGGCCGGAAGACGGACCCCGGTCGGAAGATCTGGAGGAAGCGCCGTAGAGGTTCCCCCGGCTCCGGCGTGTTCCCGCCAAGCCGTATGGTTTCCGCCATGGCAGTCCCCAACGTCATTCCGATCGCCTATGAGCCGAAGCACCGCACCGAGTCCATCGGGCGGTACGCGGACGGCCAGTTCCTCGCGTCGGTCACCTACGCCTTCCCCGAAGGGTTCCGTCTCGACGACGGCTGGGAAGAGCACAAACGCCTCTACACCGTGCTGCACACCTTCGACGCGGACGGCACCTACCGCGACTCGGACATCTGGTGTGCCGGCACCTGGGCCGGGCAGCAGCGCGACCCGCACGGCGACCACTCGGTCCTCACCCGGGCCCGCGTCCGCCTGGCCACCCTCCTGCGCAGCCTGCCCCGCCGCTCCTACACGGACATCGCCGTCCGCCCCTTCCAACTCACCTTCGAGGGAGTCCTGTTCGGTCTGGTGATCCGCGAGGACAAGGACGAGGACGGCAACCCCGAGACCTGGGCGGAGCTCTACCCGGACCGTCTGGGCTTCACCGAGCCGTGGGACGGCACGTACGACACGTGACCACCCCGACCCGAACCGTTCACGTGGTTCCGTGAGCCTTTCCCCCGCTCAGGACCCCGACCCAGCTCGTGGTCGCCGACTCGTCGGCTGATCGCCTGTCGATCGCTCCTAACGCCCGGCGAAGCCGGCCGATGATGCCTCGCGCGAAGGCACGAGCTGTTACACGCACCCCCCTCAGAAGCCCCCGGTGGGATCCGACGACGTGCTGTCCTCCCAGCCGGACGCCCTGTTCGATCTGTAAGGCATGCACCGCGGGACCTCGCCTCGCGCGGGGCGAAGGCAGTTACGGGCTCAGCTTCCCGATGCGTACGTCATGAAGGCCGTCCAGGCATCGGGCCTGAGTGCGAGCCGGGGGCCGTCGGCGTTCTTGGAGTCGCGGACATGGACTGCGCCGGGGGTGACTGCAAGCTCGACGCAGGAGTTGCCGTCGTTGCCGCTGCTGTAGCTGCTCTTGAACCACGCCAGCCCGGAGGCGTCCCCGGCAGTGGTCTTGCGGATCATGTCTCTCCCAGCAGTTGTTCGATGAAGGCCAACGACTCCCGTGGCGAGAGAGCCTGAGCCCGGATGGTGCCATACCGCAGCTCAAGGATGCGCAGGTGTTTGGGTTCTGAGGTCGGCCGACCATTGAACGCTCCATCGGAGCGGCCTACTACCGACCCGTCTGCGAACTTCAGCAACTCGATCTTGCCGTCCATGCCGGAGTGCGTCTCGCACTTCAACGGCATCACCTGAAGAACGACGTTGTGCAGCCGACCCACCTCCAACAAACGTTCGAGCTGCTGGCGCAACACCATTGTGCCCCCGATCGGACGGCGCAGGGCTGCCTCTTCCAGGACGAAGCTGAGTGCGGGCGCGGGTGAACGATCGTAGATCGACGAACGAGCCGCGCGTGCGGCAACCATCCGCTCAACCTCGTCCGGGGAGTAAGGAGGCTGCATGGCTTCGAACAGGGCACGTGCGTGGTCGGGGACCTGCAAGAGCCCGTTGATGCCGTTGCTCTCATAGATGCCGATCTCAACCGCCTGCGCCTCCAACTTGGCCAGCTCTCGAACCTTCTTCGGATACCGGACCTTCTTCACGTCCTCCCAGGCCGCCGCGATGAGCCCGTCCGCGCCCAGCACCTCGTCGGCCTTGTCCAGGTACTCCTGCCGAGGGATCCGCTTCCCGCCCTCGATCTTGTACACCAAGTCCTCGCCGTAGCCGACCGCCTCCCCGAACTCGGCGGCCCGCATCCCCACCGCCTCGCGCCGCAGCCTCAACTGCCGCCCCACGGTGGTGATGACGGCCACCCCCCACTCGTCGTCCGGGTCCACCTCCCACCCCGGCTCGTCCGCCTCGGTCCTGAGTCGTCGTACCTCGCCGTCCACCGACATGCCACGCCCTCCGTCGTCCCGCCGTGCCGCAACGCCCGTACCCGTAGGGCCTGCTCCGACAGCCCGGACAACAGTGGACAAGGTCCGGACAGTCACCCTACGCATCGGCGTCGTCACTGTTCACGGTAAGCACGCACGGCCACGCTCAGTGACGTGAACCAGGAAATCTCCACCCAACTCCACCCCCCGACCCGTCACTTCAGCGTCCTGCTGTCCCCCACACCACGCGGCGCCCGCCTCGCTCGCCTCCTCGCCACGGAGTGGCTGCACAGCTGGCACCTGCCACATCACGCCACCGAGGCCGCAGAACACCTCGTCGCCGAGCTCACGGCGAACGCCGCCACCCACGGACGCCTCCCCGGACGCGACTTCCGCCTCGCGCTCCTGGCGCGCAGCGCGACCCTCCGCATCGAGGTGACGGACACCCGCGGTGACGACCTCCCGCACCGCCGGCCACCGACCCCCGATGCCGAATCCGGGCGCGGCCTGCTCCTCGTCGAGGCCCTCGCCAACCGCTGGGGCGTCGAACTCGGCCCCGTCCCCCGCAAGACCGTTTGGGCCGAACTCGACCTCTCACCGGAGTTCAGAAACCTGTGCTCCGGTGGCTCGGGCGCTCTCCTCCAAGAAACACGAGAGGGAAAGAAACCGCACCAAGCCCCACCCCTCCCGCCCACGGCGCACGCTCACTCGCGCGAGTGAACATCACCAACTCAGCTGGATTCGGTACCGGTTGCCTGCTCTACGCTCAGCGCGACACAGCACAACCCCCGGACATACGACGGCCCTCGCAGGGACTGGCATCCCGTTGCGAGGGCCTGACCACCAAGGAAGTCAGACCCTTCCCGATGGACACCCAAAACCCTAGCCTGCCCCCGCACGCCCAGTCCCGTATCAGCGGGAAAAACCACCCTCCCCGTCGCGCCTCCACGGCAGCGCACTCCGGCGGAGTCGTCCACGACAACACCCGCCACACCACCCGCTTCACCGTGATCGGCAACCACCTCGCCCAGCACCCCGACCTCTCGGGGCTCGCCATCGGGCTGGCCGTGCACATCCAGTCCCTCCCCGCCGGCGCCCGCGTCGACATCAAGACCCTCGCCGCCCGCTTCCCCGAGGGCACGACCCGTATCGCCGCAGCCCTGCGCGAACTGGAGACCCACGGCTACCTGCGCCGCCCCCGCGAGCGCACCGAGAGCGGCCGCATCGTCACCCGCACCGTCTCCTGCAACCAGCCCGGCCGCCGTGACACCCCGGCCGACACCTCGAACAGGCCCACCCGACGTCCTGCCCAGGACAAGCCTCCGCCTCGCCGCAAGCTCCTTCCCGCCGTGCCCCAGCCCTCGTACACCTCCCCCACCCTCCTCCAGGCGGCCATCGACCTCCTCGCCGGCCTCCGCCGCGCGGACCCCCGCCTCCTCCTCTCCGTCACCGACGCCGAGCACCTCGCCCCCGGTGTCGCCGCCTGGCTGGAGCGCGACCTCACCCCCACCGTCGTACGCCACGCCCTGGTCAGCGACCTGCCGGCCGAGCCCCTGTACCGCCCGGCCGCCCTCCTGGCCCACCGCCTGACCGCCCAGCTCCCACCACTGCCGCCCTACCGGGCCCCCGAGCAGCCCCCGCCCGTCCGGCATCCCCTCCACAACTGCGACACCTGCGACCGCGCCTTCTGCGGCCCGGAACCGGGATCCTGCCGAGCGTGCGCATCAGTGGGCGGAATCGCCGAAATCCCCGGCACCGCCGGAGCCGCACCGGCAAGATGACCCGCACTGCCCCGCCCTCACCGCTATGAGGACGTTCTCCCGCACCCGACAGGACCTCACGTGCTGCCCTCCTTCGCCGCGAACAAATTCCTAAGGAGGAGTTCGGCATCTCTCCGGTCAGAGTCGGCTATCGGCCCGTCAGCCACGTCTTCCGGTCCGGTCTCATGACACCGGAGGAACGGACATACGTTCATGGAACGGGGTGTGTGGGACGACTGGTGGCAGCGCTGTCGACTGCCTGACCAGGCGGACGGATCGCCGTCCGAGCAGAGCGCCGCTCCGGCGCGCGGATACCTGGAGGTGCGACTGTGACGACCGGCGACAGCTGGCGCGAGCGCAGGCGCTCGATTCTGGGGGCCGAGGGGGCAGCCGAGATCGCGGCGTCCCTCCTCGAAGAGATGGGCACCGAGGACCGGGACGACGAGGAGATCGAGGCCGAGCACCATGCGAGTCGCCTCGCGGCGGTGCGCGAGTACGATCCGGAGGCCCGTCTCGACGAAGTGCTCCAGCTCCGCCTCACCGGCCCGGACACCGAAGCCGGCGCCCTGCGCTTCCAATGGGGTGACGCCCTCCTCCATCCTGTGGAGGCGGCGGTCTCCATGGCCGCGGGCACGCCCGTCGAACTGGAGCTCACCGGTATCTCGGCGGGCAGCACGGTGGTGCACGCACGGCCGGTCGCTCCCGTGCTCTCACCTGAGGCGCACGCATTGGACACGCCCGCTACCTCCGCGGCGAGTACTGGCATGAGCACACTCACCAAGCTGTTGTCGGCGCTGGAGTCCGAGAGCGACGTCCGCGAGTGGGCTCGGCTCTTCGACGCGGTGGAGGCACTGTCCCGTGCCTTGGGCAAGTACCGCCTCGACCTGGGTGTGACCTGGTACGACGCAGAAGGCGGCGCTCGTCGGGCGCAGCTGACCGAAAGAGGCAGGCGCTACGTGGAACTGCTCCGGGAGACCAGGGACCGCGATCAGGAGATGGTGATCTCCGGCCGCATCACGGAACTACGCGAAAGCGGCTGGGTGAAGGTCAAGACAGGCACGGCCAAGAACGCGTACGCCTACGACGTCCGTTTCGAGGAGCCCGAGGAACTGCTGCGCATGCGTCCAGGTCTCGGGGACAACGTCCATTTCCGAGTTCGCTTCCGACAGCGGCTGGACTCCGTGGGTATCGCCCGGTCCACTGAGTACACCTACCTGGGACCGGCCGCCGAACAGATCTCGCTTCCCCTCGAATCCTGAGCGAGTCGTGGGCGAGTCCGCCGTACCGCTCCGCCACCGCCGGGCCCTCGCACTCGCCCCCGCAATGCCGTTCGGGCCGAAGCAGGACTCTCACCGAACTTCAGAGGCCTGGCATCCGGGTCCGGCTCCGCCGGCGACCCGGCTCCTCAACAGTCCCGGCCGGATATTCTGGCCGGGGCACCCCCTGGAGGACACCATGAGCATTCAGGCCGATCACGGACACGAGCTGATCCCGCGTCCCGAGCAGACTCCCGATGCCCTGCGTGCCGCCCTGGCCGTCCTCGCCCCCGGGCGTCTGGGAGAGATGCAGAGCACGAAGGACGAAGCCTTCGCGAAGGCGGTCGAGTGGCAGTCGCTGAGTCCCGTACGAAGCTGGGTCCTCGCCTGGGCCAGGGACGTCGAGATCGCCCGCCGCCCCGATCTGTCCGTCCGCCACGCTCGTGCGAAGAGCAACCTGGAGCACGAGGATCCCGTCGTCGCTCAGGACGCCCTGCGGGAACTGGGCGACGTCCTGGACGAAGCCATGAAAGCAGTGCGCGAGTGAGCTGGAAGTGGGAGTACGCCTTCGGCGCGGAGGAAGCTTCCCGCACCGCTCCCGCAGATTTCCTGACCGGTGTCGAAAGAATGGCGAACGAGCTGGTCAGGGCTGCCGAGGCGCTCCACGTCCATGGCCGGGCCCATGCCGGGGTCGACCCGAAGGGCGGAGATGTCATCGTTCCCGGCGGCATGTTCACGTACCAGGTCGTCGTGCGCAGCGAACGGGTCTACGTCGTGCAGATCACCTATCTCGGCTTCTGAGATGCGGAGGCTGCCTGGAACACGGAGGCCACGTCCGCGGCCGGTTCAGTGCGGCCTGACCATCCTCCGGTCGCTGTTCCACAAGCGCACTGCGCACCCGTGAAACGCGTCCTCTTGCAGCAGCGAACCGTAGCCCACGAGGTCATGCGCCTTGCGTGAACCGCCTCCTGGGCGCATGCGAGGCAGGCGAACGCGAGGGCCGGGGGCTCGTGGTCTCCCGGCCCTCGCGTGTATGGGGGGTGCTACTTCAGAACGCCCGCGCCCGTGGTCGTCCCCAGCGACGTCGGCAGGTTCTTCGCCGAGGTCTCCAGGCCCGCCGTCAGGGTCGGGGTCCAGTTGACCGTGGTCTTCAGGTCCTTGGACGAGGCGGCGTTGTACGCGGCGACGAGGTCGGTGGCCGTGCCGTTGACGAGGTTGCCGGTGCCCTTGACCGCGCCGGTTCCGTCGCCGCTGAGGAGCTTGGCGACCTTGCCGCCGGCCGGGACCTTCCAGTAGTTGTTCTCCGCGACGACCTGGGCCTTGGCGCGGGAGTTGATGCTGTACTGCGTCGCGTAACCGTTGAGGGTCGTCACGTCGTAGTAGTTGTTGTAGATGTGCACCTGGCCGACCCGGGCCAGCGGGGCGCGCTGGACGATGCCCTTCCAGATGTTGTGGTGGATGGAGACACGCAGCTTGCCCGAGGGCTCGCTGTCGCTGCTGCCGATCAGCATCGTCTTGTCGTGGTTGGTGAACTGGTTGCGCGAGACGGTCACCAGGTCCGAGCTCTTGGTGATGTCCAGGGCGCCGTCGTGGATCTGGTACTCGCGGCCGTAGTACTTGGGGTTGGCGCTGTCGAGGTGGGGCGCGTCGGTGAACGTGTTGTGGTCGGCCCAGACGTGGGTCGCGCCGCGCAGGGTGACGGAGTCGTAGGCGGAGTTCCAGTTGCCGTCGTCGCCGTCGGTCGGGTCCCACTGCGGGAAGCAGTCCTCGGTGGCGGCGAAGTTCAGGTTGCGGACGATGACGTTGTCCACGTTCTGGACCTGGAGCATGCCGCCGGATATCCCGGCAGCCGTACCCGGCACACCGACGACGGTCGTGTTGGCCGGCACCCTGAAGACGATGTTCTTCGCCTGCTTGGTCTGGGCGGCGGCGCGGGCCTTCTCCTGGGTGCCGGAGGGCAGCTTGGAGGTGCCGTACGAGGAGGGGTCGTACGCCTTCAGATAGGCGGAGAGCGAGTAGCCCGTACCCGACGCGTAGTCGGCGCAGGTCAGCTTCTTGCCCGCGTCGTTCGTGTTGGCGTCGATCGTGCCCTTGATCTTGATGATCCGCGGGGTGGTGTCGGTCGCGGACCCGAGCGCCTTCACCAGTTCGGCGCGGGTGGCGACGGTGAAGGTGTGCGCGGCGTCGGCCTTGGTGCCACCGGTGGTGCCCGTGCCGGAGGAGGCCCAGCCGTCCTTGGCGGCGAGCGTCTGGTGGTACAGGTCGACGGTCCCGGCGTTCGCGTTCATCACGACGACACCGGCGCCGACACCCGCGGCCACGGCGGCGGCGGTGACGACGAGGGCGCGGCGCGAGCGGAGGGACCGGCGGTGGGAGGGAGCTGGCACGGGGGATCCTTACGGGGAGGAGCGGGCTTACGTCCTGTCAGTGGTCGCCGCCGCGTGAAGAGTTGCCGCACGGTGTGGGTTTTTTTCGCCGTCTCGGAAGACGATCGCCAAGGGCGTGGACATCTTCGAGGTGCACGCGGCCCTCACGCAGTCCGTGGCGGAGCGGAGGCCGCCCTCCTGCCACCGCAACCGGCACGACAGCCCGGTCACACCTGGTACGACTACTCGGTGGACCTTCTCCGACCGCACCTCCGGCTCCTCGCCGAGGTCTTCGACGTGGCCGCCGCCGGCGCCCCCTGGGCGCTGGCCGGCGGCTACGCCCTCGAGGCGCACGAACTGCTGCAACGCCCGCACGCGAACGTGGACTTGGCGACGGAGAGCGCGGAGCCGATGCCCCGTCTCGCCGAGGCGCTGGGCGCGGCGCTCACCGCCCGGGGCCGCCACGAGGCGACGCCGACGGACTCGGACCCGCTGTCCGCGCACCTGTCCGTGCTGGACCGCACCACGGACACGGTCCTCCGGTTGGCCCTGCACAAGGAGACCTTCTGGAGCCCGCCCGTCGCGACCCTCTACGGTCCGGCGCTCTCGCTCCCGGACGCCGTGGGTACGAAGGTCCGGGCGCTCTACGACCGTGGTCTGGCCGTCGACCTGATCGACGCGAGGGCGGCGTCCGCCCGCTTCACCCACCCCGACCTGGAGGAACTGGCCCGTCGCCACGCCCGGGACGACTTCGACCTGCCCACCCTCCAGGCCCGTCTGACGGGCACGGACCACTACCCGGACTCGGCGTTCACGTCGTACGGCCTGACCGTCGACCAGCTCACTGACCTGCGCGCGTGGGCCCAGAGCTGGTCGACGGACATCGCGGAACGCCTCCTGGAGGAGGGGGCTTCACCGGACGAGTGACCGGCCGAAGGCCCCAGCCGCCCGGATCTACCGGATCAACCGGGTCTGCCGGCTCGACCGGTCTGCCGGCTCGAGCGGTCAGCCCCGTCAGCCCCGTCATCCGGGTCATCCGGGTCAACCGGTCAGCTGGAGGTGGCCGACGCCTCGGCCGACGCCGTCTCGGACGCGCCCGGCTGGACGGCCTCGTCGGTGCCCTCGTGGGTGGCGTCGGGTTCGACGCCCATGGTGATCGAGGCGACGACACCCTTGGCGATGTTCTTCTTGTTGTACTTCAGCTTGAGCAGACCGCCCTGGACGCCGCTCTGGTCGTAGATCGTGTCCTCGGTGAGGGTCGTGCGCTCGGTGGTGCTGGTGGAGTACGGCTCCACCTCGGCCGAGGCGAGCACGGACTCCTCGTCGAAGAAGAACTGGCCGGTGTGGCAGGTGTTGCCGCCCTCGTAACCGGCGTCGGTCCACTCGCCGTTGAGATGCACCTTGGTGTGGATGTGGACGGTGCGACCCCGGTACCAGCCGGGGAAGACCGTCTTGAAGGTGACCCGTCCCTGGCGGTCGGTCTTCCACGTCCCGCGCAGATAGCGCTCGTCGTCGGTGGGCTCCTCGTGCGCACCGCCACCGCCGCCACCGGACGGCGGCTCACCCGTCGGGGTGCCGGTCGGAACGTCGGTCGGCGTTCCGGTGGGAGTGCCGGAGGGCGCGTCGGTGGGAGCGCCGCCGCCTCCGCCACCGGTGGAGAGGCTCTCGTAACCGGAGTAGATGCCGAGGGCGTCGCAGTGCCAGACGTCGACGGCGGCGTTCACGACGGGCTTGCAGGTCTCGGAGTCGATCACTTTGAGGGCGAGGGTGAGCGGGATGCCCTCCTTGTCCTCGGTGATGTCCTGGCGGAGCTTGTCCGCGTCGATGTAGTACGGGCCTTCGGTGGTCTCGGTGGTGAGCTTGTAGCAGGCCTCACCCGCACTGGCGGAGGCGGCGGCCCTGGGCTTGGTGCCGCCCTTCTCCCCGGCGAACGCACCGGCGGCGAGCGCCCCGCCCGCCCCGACGGCGACGGCCGCGCCCGCACCGGCGGCGACCACCTTCCGGCGGGTCAGGTCACGCTTGTGCCTGGGGCCCTGGACGTCATTCTCGGTACCGGCTGTGTTCGCTGTGTTTTCTGAGTTTCCCGTCATGGCCGCGAAGCTAGGAGGCGGGTCTGTCAGGGGCGTGGGAACGACCTGTGGAATTCCAAGGGCAGGTAAAGAAGCGCCGGGTCAGGGACCCGATTTCGACCCGCTTGCGGCGAAGGCATGCGCCTGGCGCGCACCCGCCCCGGCCGGACGACGAGCCCCGGGCGCCCTGTCCTCGACCGGGGCCGGGCCGAGTCCCAACGCCGCGCGCGCCACCCGGAGATGCTCCAGCCCCTCCCTCGCCACCCGCGTGACCTCCCCGTACTCCGTCGCCGTACGGGCGCCGGCCAGCTGGGTCCGCGCCACTCGATGACATTCCGCCGCGCTGGTCAGCGCCCGCCCCGCCGACTCTTCCGCGCCCGCCCAGGCCCGCGCGTCCGGCGGGACCAGGCCGCCGCCCAGTCGTATCAGCCAGTGGTTCGCCTCCACCTCCGCGTCCAGGTCGGACAACCCGGACGAACCAGGTGGACCGGAGGAGCCGGAGGAACCGGAGAGGCCGGCCGGACCGGACGGGCTCCGGGTGCGCGCCGCGCGGCGCCGGGCCGCCACCCCCACCACCGCACCGGCGATCAGCAGGACCGAGAGCGTGATCATGAACTGCGTGGATCCCATGGCTGTGGCTTCCTCCCTTGCCCCGTCGGCCCGTGCCGCGGCGTACCGCTATGAGACGACGCGCCGCTGTGCTCCCCCCTCGGGCTTCCTGTGCTGCTCCGGTGAGGTTTCCAGGAGCGGTTCGCACGAAGAGGGCCACGCCCCCGAAGCGCAGGTCGGGGGGCGTGGCCCGGAGAAATCCGTCAACTCCCGGAAGCGGAGGGTGAAGCCGACGCGGAGGCGGAATCCGACGCCGAGGCCGACGTGCTCGGCTGCGGCGGCGCTCCCTGGCCGTCCTCCGTCGCCTCCGGGTCGACGCCGACCGTGATCGACCCGTGGACGCCCCTCGCGATGTGCCGCTTGTCGTAGCGCAGCTTCAGCAGGCCGCCCTGGGTGCCGCTCTGGTCGTAGATCGTGTCCTCGGTGAGGGTCATGCGCTCGGCGGTGTTGCTCGCGTACGGCTCCACCAGCGCGGAGGCCAGCACGGACTCCTCGTCGAAGAAGAACTGGCCGGTGTGGCAGGTGTGGCCGCCCTCGTAACCGGCGTCGGTCCACTCGCCGTCCACGTGCACCTTGACGTGGATGTGGACACACCGGCCCCGGTACCAGCCGGGGAAGACCGTCCGGAAGGTCACCTGGCCGTGCCGGTCCGTCCGCCAGGTGCCGCGCAGATAGCGGCTGTCGTCCGTGGGCTCCTGGTGGCCGCCCCCGCCTCCCGGGGGCCCCCCGGTGGGCGCGCCGCTCGGGGGTTCGCCGGTCGGCTCCCCGGTCGGGGCGGGGCCGCCGCCTCCGCCACCGCCGTTGCCCTGGTTCTCGTAGCCCGAGTACACCCCCGCCGCGTCGCAGTGCCAGATGTCGACCGCCGCGTTCCGGATCGGCCTGCAGCTCTCCGAGTCGATCACCTTCAGGCCGAGGAGGAGCGGGATGCCCTCCCGGTCCTCCGTGACGTCCCGGCGGATCTTGTCGGCGTCGATGTAGTAGGGGCCCTCGACCGTCTCCGAGGTCAGGCGGTAGCAGACCTCGCCATCGGAGCCGGCCCCGGCTCCCGCAGGTCTGCCCTGCTCACCGGCGGCGCCCGCCGCGAAGGCGGTGCCGCCCAGGCCCGCGGCCGCGATGCCGCCCGCGGCGACGGCCACGACCTTGCGGCGCGACAAGTCCTGTTCGCTGTGTGGTTTCTGAGACTCCGTCATGAGGCCGGGACGCTAGGGACGAAACCTGTCAGGAGCATAAGGAGGGGCTGTCAGTTCCCCGGGAAAACGAAAGTGGCCCGGGGCCGGCGGCGGGTGCGGGGCCCGTTAGGTGAGTGGGGCGGGGACGGGGGGGGAGGCCCGCCGACGCAACATCGGGGGGGGGGGGGGGCCCGGCCGGCACCCGGGCCGTCGTCGTC
>NZ_JBHWUU010000018.1:0-66932 GCF_042737375.1 Streptomyces sp. NPDC060000 | reverse complement strand
TCGGCTGCGTCATATGTTTAAAAGAGCCAGGGAATATGGAGGGGATGTAATTACCCCGGGAAAACTAATGTGGCCCGGACCCGACGTCGGTTCCGGGCCACTTTCGTTCAGTCGGCCGGCTACGGCTGCTCAGGCCGCCTACCGCTACTTCGGCTGCGGCTTGCGCACCGACAGGTGCAGCTCCCTCAGCCGGACCTCCTCCAGCTCCGTCGGCGCGCCCATCATCAGGTCCTGGGCGTTGCCGTTGAGCGGGAAGGAGATGGTCTCGCGGATGTTCGGCTCATCGGCCAGCAGCATGACGATGCGGTCGACGCCCGGCGCGATGCCGCCGTGCGGCGGGGCGCCGAAGCGGAACGCGCGCAGCATGCCGGCGAACTTGTCCTCGACCGTCTCCCGGTCGTAGCCCGCGATCTCGAACGCCTTGAGCATGATCTCCGGCTCGTGGTTCCGGATCGCGCCGGAGGACAGCTCGACACCGTTGCAGACGATGTCGTACTGCCAGCCCAGGATGTCCAGCGGGTCCTGGGTCTCCAGGGCCTCCAGACCGCCCTGCGGCATCGAGAACGGGTTGTGCGAGAAGTCGATCTTGCCGGTCTCCTCGTCCTTCTCGTACATCGGGAAGTCGACGATCCAGCAGAAGCGGAAGACGCCTTCCTCGAAGTGCCCGGCACGCTTGGCGGCCTCGACCCGCACCGCGCCCATGATCTTCGAGACCTCGTCGAACTCACCCGCGCCGAAGAACACCGCGTGACCGGCGGCCAGCGACAGGCGCTTGGTCAGCTCGGCCACGTTCTCCTCGGTCAGGAACTTCGCGATCGGGCCGGTCAGCGAGCCGTCCTCGGCCACGCGGACCCAGGCCAGGCCCTTCGCGCCCAGCGTCACCGCGAAGTCGCCGAGCTGGTCGAAGAACTTGCGGGACTGCGCGGCGACGTCCGGAACGGGCAGCGCGCGCACGTGCTTGCCGGCGAAGGCCTTGAACTCCGAGCCCTCGAAGATGTCGGTGATGTCGACGAGTTCCAGCTGGGCCCGCAGGTCCGGCTTGTCGGAGCCGTACTTCAGCATCGACTCGCGGAACGGGATGCGCGGGAAGGGGGAGGTGACGTGACGGCCGCCGCCGAACTCCTCGAACAGCTCCGTCATGAGCTTCTCGATCGGCTGGAAGACGTCCTCCTGCTCGACGAAGCTCATCTCGACGTCGAGCTGGTAGAACTCGCCCGGCGAACGGTCCGCGCGCGCGTCCTCGTCACGGAAACAGGGCGCGATCTGGAAATAGCGGTCGAAGCCCGAGATCATCAGCAGCTGCTTGAACTGCTGCGGGGCCTGCGGCAGCGCGTAGAACCGGCCCGCGTGCAGACGGGACGGGACGACGAAGTCACGGGCGCCCTCGGGGGAGGTCGCGGACAGGATCGGCGTCGCCATCTCGTTGAAGCCCAGCGCCGTCATCTTGTGCCGCATCGCCGAGATGACCGACGTGCGCAGCATGATGTTGCGGTGCATGCGCTCACGGCGCAGGTCCAGGAAGCGGTACTCCAGGCGCCGCTCCTCGTTGACCCCGTCCTCGGCGTTGATCGTGAACGGGAGCGGCTGGGCCGCGCCGAGCAGCTCGACCTCGCCGACCTCGACCTCGATCTCACCGGTCGACAGGTCCGCGTTGACGTTCTCGGCACCGCGCGAGACGACCTTGCCGTCGATGCGGACCGTCGACTCCTTGGTCAGCTTGTCGAGAGCCTCGTACGCGGGCGTGCCCGGACGAGCGACGAGCTGCGTGATGCCGTAGTGATCGCGCAGATCGATGAAGAGGATGCCACCCAGGTCGCGCCGATTGTGCAGCCAGCCGCTCAGCCGGACGTCGGTGCCGACGTCAGAGGCGCGGAGCTCGCCGCAGGTGTGGGACCTGTACCGATGCATCGTCGTTCATCCAGTCTTCGCGGATCGGGGTCTGGGTTCAACCGTGAGCCTCGGGCCGAGGGTCTCAGCCGGTGTTTCACGTGAAACAACCCCAGCCTACCGGGCAGCCCAAGCTGGGCTCCCCCCAATAGTGGGCGGTGATCAGAGTGGCACTCTTCAGTCGCATCTTCTTAAAGTGGGGCAATGCGCACTGGCGAGCCATTGCCCGCCGTGGGGGAGGTCCTCGCCTCCCTCGCGACCGGCCTCTGGCACTGGGACACCGCCACCGGGCTGGTCACGGTCGACGCCGAGGCAGCCCGGCTGCTCGGGCTGCCCCCGGATGAGGCGGTCCTCACGGAGGCCCAGACCCGGGCCCGACTGCACCCCGTCGACTGGAACGAGATCACCGGGGTGATCCAGCTCGCCGTCGCCGAGGGCACCCTCGCCGAGGTGCGCATCCGGATCATGGACGACCGGGGACGGGTCGTCCGGGTGGTGCGCAGCCGGTCCAAGCCGTCGTTCGACCCGGTGAAGAAGGTGTACGAGCTGATCGGCACCCTCCAGGAGGTGACCGAGCCGACGCCGGGAACCCCCGCCGGACGGACCGCCGTCACCGGTGACTGGCGGCGCTCGCGGGAGGCGTTCCTGCTGGACGCGGGCCGGGCGCTGGCGGAGGCGCGGTCCACCGAGGAGGTACTGAGGGTCGCGGCGGCCCTGTCCATGCCGGGCTTCTCACCGGACGGACTCGCCGTGTTCGGCGTGGAGGGCGACCGGCTGACGATCATCGGCCACCACGGACAGCAGCCCGACGACGAGAGTCCCTTCACCCAGATATCCATCCATACGGACTATCCGGCCGCCGAGGTCGTACGGACCGGGCGGGCCGTCTATCTGTCCTCCCCCGAGCAGTACAAGGAGCGGTACCCCCTGACCTGGCCGATGGCCGCGCAGTTCGGCCGTCACTCCTGGGCGTTTCTGCCGCTGACCGTGGCCGGCCGCACGATGGGCGCCTGGATGGCCGCCTTCGCCTACCCGGTGGCGTTCACCCCGGACGAGCGGTCCGTACTGACGACGGTCGCGCGCATGCTCGCCCAGGCCCTCACCCGCGCCGGCGCCGCGGAGACCCAGCGCGAGCTGACCGACGGCCTGCAACGCTCCATGCTTCCCACCCTCGGCCCCGAGATACCGGGCATGACGCTGGCCGCCCGCTACATACCGACCGGCGGCGGCCTCCAGGTCGGCGGCGACTGGTACGACATGATCCCGCTGCCGAGGGGCCGGTTCGCGCTGGTCATAGGTGATGTCCAGGGCCACGACGTCCGCGCCGCGGGCCTCATGGGCCAGCTGCGCATAGCGGTACGGGCGTACGCCGCCGAGGGCCACCGACCCGACGCCGTCCTCTCCCGCGCCTCCGGTTTCTTCCACGGTCTCACCGCCACGGACGGCGGGGCCGCCGGGGCCGGGGCGGGGGCGGGGGCTGGTGCCGGAGCCGGAGCCGGAGCCGGAGCCGGAGCCGGGGCCGGGGCCGATCCGCGGTTCGCCACCTGTCTGTACATAGAGGTCGACCCGGTGACCGGGGTCCTGGAGACCGCCCGGGCCGGCCATCTGGACCCCGCGATCCGGCTGTCCGACGGCACCGTGCTGGTCCGCGCCACCGCCGGAGGCCTGCCCCTGGGCATCGATCCGGACGCCGACTACCCCACCACCCGGCTCGCCCTGGAACCCGGTGAGGCGCTGATGCTGTGCACCGACGGGCTGCTGGAGACCGGAGGCCACGACCTCGACACCGGCTGGCGGCGCGTCCGCAAGACCCTGGAGACACACGAGGGCGACCTGGAGGAGCTGGCCGACGCCCTGGTCCAGGCGGTGCACGGCCCTTCCTCCCACCACACCACGGGTCCCCTGGCCGACCGCCGCGAGGACGACATCGCCGTACTGCTCCTGTGCCGCCAGGGCGAGGGCGGCTGCGGCCCGAGCACCGCTCCCCTGCCGGGGCCGCAACCCGTGCGCCGCTCGATGCTGACGGTCGCGCAGGCCGAGCCCGAGCGGATCGCCGCGGCCCGCCAGCAACTGCGCGAACTGCTGCACGACTGGAGCTGCGAGGACCAGATCGACTCAGCGGTCCTGCTCGTCTCCGAGACGCTGACGAACGTCCTCGTCCACACCGACGCGGACGCGCTGCTCGTCGCCGAGGTCACCGGCGCCCCCGGCGAACGCCGCCTCCGCATCGAGGTCACCGACACCGGCGACGACCTCCCGCACCTGCGCCGCCCCGGCGAGCTGGCCTCCTCGGGGCGCGGCCTGGTCCTCATCGAACTACTCGCGGGCACCTGGGGGGTGGCACCGCGAGGCAAGGGCAAGAGCATCTGGTTCGAGCTCTACGAGTCCTACGAGTCCTCCGAGCCGGTCGAGTCCTCGAAGCCGGTCGAGTCCTCCGCGGACGGACCCTCGGCGGCCGGGTCCGGCGCGGATACCCCGTAACGCGTCCGCAGTTCGTGCAGGACCCCGAAGGCGGCGGCCGTCACGGGGACGGCGAGCAGCATGCCCAGGATCCCGGCCACGGACGCCCCGGCCGTGATGGTCACCATCACCACCGCCGGGTGCATCTGCACGGTCCGGCTCTGGATCATCGGCTGAAGCACATGCCCCTCCAGCACCTGCACGGCGAGCACCACCCCGAGCGCCCACAGCGCGATGACGAAACCCCGGTCGGCGAGCGCCACCAGCACGGCGACCGCCCCGGAGAGAAAGGCCCCGAGATAGGGGATGTACGCCCCGACGAAGACGAGCGCACCCAGCCCGACCGCCCCCGGCACATCGAGAACGAGCAGCCCGACGGTGATGCAGACGGCGTCGATGAAGGCGATGAAGGTCGTCCCGCGCATGAACCCTTCCACGGCCCGGAAGGCCCGCCTGGCCATGGCCTCCAGGGTGTCACCGGTCCCGCGCGGAGCGACGGAGCGCAGTGCGCCGACGGCCCGGTGCGAGTCCCGCAGGAAGAAGAAGACAAGCAGCAGCGCGAGCACGGCCATGGCGATGCTCTCGCCGACCACACTGACCCCGCTGATGACGTTGGAGGCGGCCGTCCCCCCGAACTTGGTGAGCAGCTCCTTCGCGTTGGACGCGAGGTCGTCGAGCGAGGTCCCGGCCGCCCCGAAGTGTTCGGCGACACCCCGCGCCGCCGATCTGAGCGCGGCGACGATCTGATCCCCGCTGTCGATCAGCGCGGCGACGACGATGTACACCGCCCCGCCCACCACGGCGACGACGGCGACACAGGTCAGCCCGGCCGACAGCGACCGGGGCACACCCACCTCCACCAGCCTCCGGTACAGCGGCCTGAGCAGCGCGGTCCCGAGCAGCGCGAGCAACACGGGGGTGACGGCGGTACGCAGCTCCGCGCAGAGCCGGATCCCGACGTACCCGACGCCGGAGACGAGCAGCACGACTGCGCACCAGGCAGCCAGGCGACGGACGGGCAGCGGGAGCAGGTGCACGGGTCCAGCGGATCACGGGGGCGCCGGGTTGTCCTGACCGGACGGCCGCCCGGGTGAAGGGACATGACCCGGACTCAGAATCGAACGTCCACTCCTGAAGGGTGAACATCCTTGCCAGCGCAACCCGTTGCGGTGGCATATGCCTAGTTTTCGAGGCGGAGGTGATGCTCGATGTACGAGCAGAACAACACACCGCCGCCGGACCGGTCGGCGGCACAGCAGGACGCGATCGACGTCAACGACTTCGTGTTCGCCGCGACGGGGGCACGGCTCCGGAGGCTGACGCTGCCGGATGGGGAGCACTGGTTCGTGGCGGCGGACGCGGCTACGCAACTCGGATACGCAAACACGCGTCAGGCGCTCCTTGCGCATGTCGCAGCAGATTGCACCAGGTCACTGGACGAGATTGCACAAGGCGTCTGTACAGCAGACGCCTCGCGCAAACTTGCAGCTCACAGGCTGCAGAAGTCGATGAAGATGGTGAACCTGAAGGGGCTCGTCAGGCTCGTCAACGGCTGCACCAAACCCGCCTGCGAGCCATTCAAGGCATGGGTGGCCGACGTCATCCAGACTGTCCAACAGCAGGGCTCCTACGCCCTGGAGCCGGCCCCCGTACAACCCGCCTCCACCGGCGGCACCGCGTATGCCATGCCCCATCAGGTCGCCGACGCCATCGTGCGCCTCGAAGTGAGGAACATCCGGGCCGACGAGATGGCGGCCGCCTCCCAGAAGGAGCAGACCTTTCTCCTGCGCCAGATCAGCGCCAGCCAGGACATGATCGCCCGCAGCCAGAGCACGATCGCCAAGGCGCTGGTGGAGATCGCCCAGACACTCAAGAGCCACCACCTGGAATCGGAGCTGACGCTCAAGAGCCATAACTCGGAACCTAAGCTGACGCCCCAGCAACTTTTGGCCGACTGGCAGGCGAAGAATCTCGTCTTCACCAAGGACATCCACGCGGTGGCGGCCTACCTGGCGCCCGCGCTCGTCCTGGGCGAAGCCAGCTACCGCATCGAGGTGATCTCCACTCGCACGGGGCTCACTCAAGCTCGCGTCTACGACTGCCTGCGCACGCTGCTCAAGCGCGGCTGTATGCGGCAGACCGGCTGCTCCGCTGACGGAGCGCCCGTCTACGTGCTGCCGTAGAGGCGTCACCGCGAGACGAGACAGGCCCGAAGCCGCAAAACGAAGTTGCGGCTTCGGGCCTTGTCGTAACGTATCGAACTCAGGCGGTCTGCGGGCCGCCTTCCGTCATCCCGTGCACCGCCGGAATCGTGCCCAGCCGGCCCTTCTGGAAGTCGTCGAAGGCCTGCTGGAGCTCGTCCTTGGTGTTCATCACGAACGGGCCGTAGTGGGCCATCGGCTCACGGATCGGCTGGCCGCCCAGCAGCACGACCTCCAGGTCGGGCGTGTGGGAGTCCTGCTTCTCGTCCGCGCGGACCGTCAGCGAGGAACCCGCGCCGAAGACCGCCGTCTGCCCCAGGTGGATCGGGCGGCGCTCCGCGCCGACCGAACCGCGACCCGCAAGGACGTACGCGAGGCCGTTGAAGTCCTCGCGCCACGGAAGAGTGAGTTCCGCACCCGGCGCGACGGTCGCGTGGACCATCGTGATGGGGGTGTGGGTGATACCGGGACCGGCGTGACCGTCCAGCTCGCCCGCGATGACACGCAGGAGCGCGCCGCCGTCCGGGGTCGACAGGAGCTGTACGTGCCCGCCGCGGATGTCCTGGTAGCGCGGGGCCATCATCTTGTCCTTGGCCGGCAGGTTCACCCACAGCTGGAGGCCGTGGAAGAGACCGCCGGACATGACCAGCGACTCCGGCGGCGCCTCGATGTGGAGCAGGCCGGAGCCGGCCGTCATCCACTGGGTGTCGCCGTTGGTGATGGTGCCGCCGCCGCCCTGGCTGTCCTGGTGGTCGAAGATCCCGTCGATGATGTAGGTGACGGTCTCGAAGCCGCGGTGCGGGTGCCAGGGGGTGCCCTTCGGCTCGCCCGGCGCGTAATCCACCTCGCCCATCTGGTCCATCATGATGAACGGGTCGAGGTGGCGGTAGTTGATCCCGGCGAACGCGCGCCGAACCGGGAAGCCCTCACCCTCGTAGCCGCTGGGCGCGGTGGTGACGGTGAGCACGGGACGTGCGACCGCGTCGGCCGATGCCGTGACGCGCGGCAGGGTCAGCGGGTTCTCGACGGTCACTGCGGGCATGTCCGTACCTCCTTGGGCGATGTGCCACCCAGTTTAGTTGAGCATTGAACTTCCTGCCACCCGTAACGATGCAAGCGCGGAAGACATTCCCATGAGGGGTCGACCGCGGGGATCGGTGGCGCGCGGTGCACAGGGGGGCGCAGGGTGCGCGCGGGGGCGCGGGGGTGCGGCCGCCCGGGGGAACCCTATGACATGGCTGTGACAACAAGGGGGCCGTCCCGGGCCGCAGGGAAACAGCCGGGCGGCGCCCGGAAAGAAGCGGACGAAGCCGGAGGGAGGAGAGGGAGGCAGGGAGGAGGGAGGGAGGGAGGGAGGGAGGAAGACCCTCAGCCGTACATCCGCCGCATCGCGAACTCGACCATCTGCTCGACCGCCTTCGCGTCGAACACCATCCGGTGCTCGCCCTCCATGTCGAGGACGAAGCCGTAGCCGGTGGGCAGCAGATCGATCATCTCGGAGCCGGTGATCACGAAGTACTTGGACTCCTTGCCCGCGTACCGGCGCAGCTCCTTGAGCGAGGTGAACATCGGGATCACCGGCTGCTGGGTGTTGTGCAGGGCCAGGAAACCGGGGTTGTCGCCGCGCGGGCAGTAGACCTTGGAGGTCGCGAAGACCTGCTGGAAGTCCTCCGCGGCCAGTGACCCGGTGGTGAAGGCCCGCACCGCGTCCGCGAGGGACGGCGGGGACGGCTCCGGATAGAGCGGCGGCTGCTGACCGTACCCGCCGTGGCCGCCGGGCATCTGCTGCTGCGGCGGGGCGTACTGCTGCTGTGCAGCACCGCCGTCCATGGGCTGGCCGTATCCGTACATGGGCGCAAGCGTACCGAGCGCGCCCGGCGGGCGGGGCGGTACGGGGGCCCGTCCCGGGCGGGCGTGACGCGTAACGCGTCACAGATGGCCGGATCGGGGTTGCGACTTATTACCGACGGGTAGCATCATCGGTAGCTACTTGTTGGTATCTGAACTAGCGCGAGGATCCCAGTCCCTCGCCGATCTCTCTTTACGGAGCCGTCGCCATGGGGCACTACAAGTCGAATCTCCGCGACATCGAGTTCAACCTCTTCGAGGTGCTCGGGCGCGACAAGCTGTACGGCACCGGCCCGTTCGGAGAGATGGACACCGATACCGCGAAAAGCATCCTCGAGGAGCTGACCCGCCTCGCGGAGAACGAGCTGGCGGAGTCCTTCACCGACGCCGACCGCAACCCGCCGGTCTTCGACCCCGAGACCAACACCGCGCCGGTACCCGCGTCCTTCAAGAAGAGCTACCAGGCCTTCATGGACTCCGAGTACTGGCGGCTCGGCCTGCCCGAGGAGATCGGCGGCACCACCGCCCCGCCGTCCCTGATCTGGGCGTACGCGGAGCTGATCCTCGGCGCGAACCCGGCCGTGTGGATGTACTCCTCCGGCCCGGCCTTCGCCGGAATCCTCTTCGACGAGGGCAACGACGTCCAGAAGAAGATCGCGCAGATCGCCGTCGACCGGCAGTGGGGCTCCACGATGGTCCTCACCGAGCCGGACGCCGGCTCGGACGTCGGCGCCGGCCGCACCAAGGCGGTCCAGCAGGAGGACGGCTCCTGGCACATCGAGGGCGTCAAGCGCTTCATCACGTCCGGCGAGCACGACATGTCGGAGAACATCCTCCACTACGTCCTCGCCCGCCCCGAGGGAGCCGGACCCGGCACCAAGGGCCTGTCCCTCTTCCTCGTCCCGAAGTTCGAGTTCGACTTCGAGACCGGCGAACTGGGCGAGCGCAACGGCGCCTACGCCACGAACGTCGAGCACAAGATGGGCCTGAAGGCCTCCAACACCTGCGAGATGACGTTCGGCGACCGGCACCCCGCCAAGGGCTGGCTGATCGGCGACAAGCACGACGGCATCCGCCAGATGTTCCGCATCATCGAGTTCGCCCGCATGATGGTCGGCACGAAGGCGATCTCCACCCTGTCGACCGGCTACCTCAACGCGCTCGAGTACGCCAAGGAGCGCGTCCAGGGCTCCGACCTCGCGCAGTTCGGGGACAAGGCCGCGCCGAAGGTCACCATCACCCACCACCCCGACGTGCGCCGCTCGCTGATCACGCAGAAGGCGTACGCGGAGGGCATGCGCGCCCTCGTCCTCTACACGGCCTCGATCCAGGACGCGATCGCCGTGAAGGAGGCGAACGGCGAGGACTCGAAGACGGAGCACGCGCTCAACGACCTGCTCCTGCCGATCGTCAAGGGCTACGGCTCCGAGAAGGGCTACGAGCAGCTCGCCCAGTCGCTCCAGACGTTCGGCGGCTCCGGGTTCCTCCAGGAGTACCCGATCGAGCAGTACATCCGTGACGCCAAGATCGACACCCTGTACGAGGGCACCACGGCGATCCAGGGCCAGGACTTCTTCTTCCGGAAGATCGTCCGCAACCAGGGCGCGGCGCTGAACTCCCTCGCCGAGGACATCAAGAAGTTCCTCGCGCTGGGCACCGGCGGCGAGCAGCTGGCCGGCGCCCGCGAGCACCTGGCCAAGGCGGCCGTCGAGCTGGAGGCCATCGTCGGCCTGATGCTGACCGACCTCGCGGCCACCGAGCAGGACGTCAAGAACATCTACAAGGTGGGACTGAACACCACCCGTCTGCTGCTCGCCTCCGGTGACGTCATCGTCGGCTACCTGCTGCTCAAGGGTGCCGCTATCGCCGCCGAGAAGCTGGAGTCGGCCTCCACGAAGGCCGTGTCCGCCAAGGACGTGGCGTTCTACACCGGCAAGATCGCGGCGGCGAAGTTCTTCGCGGCCGACGTCCTGCCGGGCGTCACCCTCGCCCGCAAGATCGCCGCGGGTGTCGAGCTCGACCTGATGGAGCTGGACGAGGCCGCCTTCTAGGACCCGGCCCAGCCGCTCAGAGGCCGCGTTCCAGGACGCATCCGCACATCCGCGCAGCACTCCACATTGTCCTCACGAGGGCCCGCTCCCCATCACCGGGAGCGGGCTCTCGTCCGTCGTTAAGGTGAACCCATGAGCGCACCCTCCCGCTTCGACCGCGGCCACACCGACGACCTCATGACGTTCCTGACGGCGAGCCCATCGCCGTACCACGCCGTGGCGAACGCGGCCGAGCGCCTGGAGAAGGCCGGGTTCCGCCAGGTCTCGGAGACGGACGCCTGGGACGTGGAGACCTCGCCGGCCTCCGCCGCGGGGACCGGCGGCAGGTATGTGCTGCGCGGGGGCGCGATCGTGGCCTGGTACGTCCCCGAGGGTGCCGCGCCGCACACGCCGTTCCGGATCATCGGCGCGCACACCGACTCCCCGAACCTGCGCGTCAAGCCCCAGCCCGACACCGGGGCGCACGGCTGGCGCCAGGTGGCCGTGGAGATCTACGGCGGTCCGCTGCTCAACTCCTGGCTCGACCGGGACCTGGGCCTGGCGGGCCGGCTCACCCTGCGGGACGGCTCGACGCGGCTGGTCGACATCGGCCGCCCGTTGCTGAGGGTTCCCCAACTCGCCATCCACCTGGACCGGACGGTCAACACCGACGGGCTCAAGCTCGACAAGCAGCGCCATCTCCAGCCGGTCTGGGGGCTCGGCGGGAACGTGCGCGACGGCGACCTCATCGCCTTCCTCGAGCAGGAGGCCGGGCTGGCCGCGGGGCAGGTCACCGGCTGGGACCTGATGGCGCATTCCGTGGAGCCGCCCGCCTATCTGGGCCGCGACGAGGAGCTGGTGGCCGGCCCCCGCATGGACAACCTGCTGTCCGTGCACGCGGGTACGGCGGCGCTGGCGGCCGTGGCGACCGGCGGCGAGAGCCTGCCGTACATCCCGGTGCTGGCCGCCTTCGACCACGAGGAGAACGGCTCCCAGTCGGACACGGGCGCCGACGGACCGCTGCTGGGCAATGTGCTGGAGCGTTCGGTGTTCGCGCGCGGAGGGTCGTACGAGGACCGGGCGAGAGCCTTCGCGGGGACCGTCTGTCTGTCCTCCGACACCGGTCATGCCGTCCACCCCAACTACGCGGAGCGGCACGACCCCACGCATCACCCCCGGGTCAACGGCGGCCCGATCCTCAAGGTCAACGTCAACAACCGCTACGCGACCGACGGTTCGGGCCGGGCGGTGTTCGCCGCCGCCTGCGAGAAGGCGGGCGTGCCCTTCCAGAACTTCGTCTCCAACAACTCCATGCCGTGTGGCACGACCATCGGCCCGATCACCGCGGCCCGGCACGGAATCCGTACCGTCGACATCGGCGTGGCCATCCTGTCGATGCACAGCGCGCGGGAGTTGTGCGGCGACGCCGACCCCTATCTGCTGGCCAACGCGCTGGTCGCGTTCCTGGAGGCGTAGCAAGTCGGCCGCCGCGCATGGGAGTCGGGCCCGTGGGTACCCGGACCGGGTGGTGAACCGGAACGGCCGGTACACCGGACAGGAGGCGACATCATGGGCCTCGGCGGGTGCATCATCCTCATCGCCGTGGGAGCCATCCTCACGTTCGCGACCGACTGGGACATGCAGGGCGTCAACCTCGACCTGGTCGGCGTCATCCTGATGATCGTCGGCCTGATCGGCGTGACGACGTTCAGCAGCATCGCCCGGCGGCGCCGGGTGATGGTGCCTCCCGCCTCGACCACGGTGGTCGAGACGGAGCGGCACCGACGCGGCGACGGCTACAACGACGGCTACGGCGTCTGACCGTGACCCCGGTCAGGCGTCCGGCCCGGCCAGGACCAGCGGCAGCCGGTTCGCCCCACCCCGGTGAGGCGGACCGGAACGCACCGGTCCTGCTGGTGGTACGGCAGGCGGGGTGCTCCCCGGCGGGATCGTCGTCGCACGAGGCCGCCGTCGGGGCGCTCTCACCCTGAACGCCACGCCACGTCCCGCTCACGCCGGTCAAAAGCGTGGCCACGCCCGGGCCTTCCAGGTGAAGGAGCCGGGCGCCGCCATGTCCCGTCCGGGACGGCTCAGGCCAGGGCGTGCCCCGTCGTCACGTCCACATGGTCCGGCACGTCGTCATGGCGGTCGCCCACGGAGAGCGTGCCGGTCGGCTCGAAGACGAGGATCTCCGTGGGGACCGGCGCGAACGGCCTGTGCTCCGTGCCGCGCGGCACGGTGTACAGCGAACCCTTGGGGAGGACGACGGTACGTTCGCCGGCCGGCTCCCGCAGCCCGATGTGGAGCTCGCCGTCCAGGACGAGGAAGAACTCGTCGGTGTGTTCGTGGACGTGCCACACGTGCTCGCCCTCGACCTTCGCGACGCGTACGTCGTAGTCGTTGACGGCGGCGACGACGCGAGGGCTCCATCGCTCGGTGAACGAGGCGAGGGCGGAGGTCAGGGAAACGGGTTCGGTGGTCATGTGCTCAGCGTGCGGGATGCGTCACCCGCCCCACGAGTGCTAGGAATCGCACATGACGCAAGGATCCTCTCAGCGAGCCGAACAGGGCCGGACGCACAAGGTCGCCGTGATCGTGGACGAGGGCACCAATCCGTTCGAGGTCGGCGTCGCCACCGAGCTGTTCGGCCTGCCCCGGCCCGAACTCGGGCTGCCCCGGCCTCTGTACGAGGTCATGCTCTGCACGCCCACGCGCGAGGTGCGGATGAACCATGGGTTCTTCACCATGACCGGCGGGCGTGGCCTGGACGCGGTGGACTCGGCGGACACTCTCGTCGTGCCGGGCCGGCCCGACAACGTCGTACCGCGTGACCCGGCCGTGCTCGACGCCATCCGGCGCACCCACGCGCGCGGGGCGCGTGTGATGAGCCTCTGTACCGGCACGTTCGCGCTCGCCGAGGCCGGGCTGCTCGACGGGCGCCGGGCCACCACCCACTGGATGTGGGCCGAGGCGTTCCGTGCGCTGCACCCGAAGGTGCGGCTGGAGTCCGATGTTCTCTTCGTCGACGAGGGTGGCATCCTCACCGCCGCGGGCAGCGCCGCCGCGCTCGACCTCGGACTGTACGTCGTACGGCGCGACCATGGCGCGCAGATCGCCAACGCCGTCTCCCGCCGGCTGGTGTTCGCCGCCCACCGGGACGGAGGCCAACGCCAGTTCGTGGAGCGGCCGGTGCCGGACGTGCCCGACGAGTCGCTGGCGCCGCTGCTGACCTGGGCGCGGGCGCGGCTGGGGGAGCCGCTGACGGTGGCGGAGCTCGCGGCGCGGGCGGCGGTGAGCCCGGCGACCCTGCACCGGCGGTTCCGGACCCAGCTCGGCACGACTCCGCTCGCCTGGCTGACGGGAGAGCGGGTGGCCCTCGCCTGCCGGCTGATCGAGCGGGGGGAACAGCGACTGGACGTCGTGGCGGCCAGGAGCGGGCTGGGCACCGCCGCGAACCTGCGCGCGCGGGTGAGGCTCGAGACCGGACTCAGCCCATCGGCCTACCGGCGGCGTTTCGGACCGGCCGCGGGGGAAGCCGTAACGGCATGAGATTCCTCGTGCGCGACCGGCTCCTCGGCATCGGTGACGACTACTGGATCGAGGACGACCACGGCAACAGGGTGTACCTCGTCGACGGCAAGGCCATGCGGCTGCGGGACACCTTCGAGCTGAAGGACACCCACGGCCGGGTCCTGATCGACATCCGTAAGAAGATGCTCGCCCTGCGGGACACGATGGTGATCGAGCGGGACGGCGAGCCGCTGGCCACCATCCGGCGCAAGCGGCTGTCGTTGCTGCGCAACCACTACCGGGTGGCCCTGGCGGACGGCCGCACCGAACTCGACGTCAGCGGCAAGATCCTCGACCGGGAGTTCGCGGTCGAGTACGACGGCGAACTGCTGGCCGTCGTCTCCCGGCGGTGGATGCACCTGCGGGAGACCTACGGCGTCGACGTCGTACGGGAGGACGCGGATCCGGCACTGCTCATCGCGGTGGCCGTGTGCGTGATCCACCTCGCCGACAAGGAGCGTGAGGACTAGGACCCGGCCGGACCGCTCCGACCGGGCGGCCAGAGACCGAACAGGACCGGGTGGGACTGGCCAAGACCGACTCGGATCGACCGGCGCCGAATCACACCGACAGCGACCCGGTCGACCAGGACCCGCCAGGCCCCGGCCGGACCGATCAGGACCCGCCAGGACCCGACCGGACCGACCACGACCCGGGACCTGACCGCGCCGACCTACGCCGGCCAGTACTGGCCCGCCATCGGCTAGGAGGACCGGCGTACAGGAGTGCGCAGCCCGAGCACCCGGTCCTTCAGGGCCGGGAACTGCTCCCGGGTCGTGGCGACCCGGGACGGATCGAACTCGACCGTCAGGATCTCCTCGCCGGAGCCCGCCTCGGCCAGCACCTCGCCCCACGGATCGACCACGATCGAGTGACCCGCCTGCGGAACTCCGGCGTGTGTCCCGGCCGTTCCACACGCGAGCACGAACGCCTGGTTCTCGACCGCCCGCGCCCGGGCCAGCAGCGTCCAGTGCGCCCGGCGGCGCTCCGGCCAGCCCGCGGAGACCACCAGGGTCTCGGCACCCGCGTCGACGAGACCGCGGAACAGTTCGGGGAAACGGAGGTCGTAGCAGGTGGCGACACCGACGGTCGTCTCCGGCAGGCGGACCGTCACCAGTTCCTCACCCGCGCCCATCAGCACGGCTTCGCCCTTGTCGAAGCCGAAGCGGTGGATCTTGCGGTAGGCGGCGGCCAGCTCACCGGAGGGGGAGAAGACGAGAGACGTGTTGTAGAGGGAGCCCTCACCCGTGGCGGAGCCGCTGTCCGCCGGCGCCCGCTCCGGGATCGAGCCCGCGTGCAGCCAGACGCCCGCGTCGCTCGCGGCCTTGGCCATCTCCTCGTACGTCGGCCCTTCCAGGGGCTCGGCCTCGCCGGCGAACTCCTCATAGGCGAATGCCCCGGTCGTCCACAGCTCCGGCAGCACCACGAGGTCGGCGGCACCGGCCTGCTCTCTTACCAGCGCGGCGACCCGAAGCCGCCGCGATTCGACCGATTCGCCCTCTTCTACAGCGATCTGGATGAGAGAGGCGCGCACACTACCACCGTCCTGGCATTCGAGTCGTCCACAGGGCCTACGATCGTCACACGAAAGCACTGCCGGGGTGCCTCACAGCAGCGTAACTTGGGGGTCCCCCCGATTCGAGCGCAGCCGAGAATCAGGGGAACTCCGAGACACCCGAGACACCCGCGACATCTGCCGACACCGCCACCTCCCGCCGACACCTGCCGACACCGCCACCTCCCGCTGGCATCGCCGCCACAGCCCACCCGAGTACCGACCGCCGAGGGGTCCCGTTTCCGTGAGTCTGCATCCCACCCTCCAGCCCTACGCCGACGCCTGGACCCACTCCATCGAAGCGATATCCGAGCTGGTGCTGCCGCTGGTGGAGGCGGACTGGAACCGCCGCACGCCCTGCCCGGGCTGGTCGGTGCGCGACATCGTGTCGCACGTCATCGGGCTGGACTGCGAGATGTACGGTGATCCGCGCCCCATCCACACCCTCCCGCGCGACCTGTACCACGTCACCAACGACATCCAGCGCTACATGGAGATGCAGGTCGACGTCCGCCGCCACCACACGGCGCCGGAGATGACGTCCGAGCTGGAGTACACGGTCATCCGCCGCAACCGCCAGCTGCGCAACGAGTCGCGCCAGCCCACCACGGTGGTGCGCGGCCCGCTGGGTACCGAGCTCACGCTCGAGGAGTCCATGCGCAGGCACGCGTTCAACGTGTGGGTGCACGAGCAGGACCTGCGCGCCGCCCTCGGCCGCCCCGGCAACCTCGACTCCCCCGGCGCGCTCATCGCCCGCGACGCACTGCTCGCCGAGCTCCCGGCGGTCGTCGCCGAGAAGGCCGACGCCCCGCGTAGCTCCGCGGTCGTCATCGACGTGCACGGGCCGATCGAGTTCCTGCGCACGATCCGCGTCGACATCCAGGGCCGCGGCACCCTGGAGACGGCTCCCGCGCTCGGCCCGGCCGCCGCGTTCACCCTCGACTGGGAGACCTACGTCCGGCTGGCCTGCGGCCGGGTGACGGCGGAGGCGGTCTCCGACCGGGTGAAGGCGGAAGGGGAGCCGGAGTTGACGGCGGCGATCCTGCGGAACTTCGCGGTCACGAAGTAGCCGGCGCCCGGCCGGGCGCCCACCGGCAGGTCTCACCGGCCGAGTCCCACCGGGAGGGTCGGTCGCTCCGGTGGGTGCGCCACCGGGTTGCGGCACCACTCGACACCACGGGCCCGTCGTCTCGACAGAACGGGCCCGTCGCGCGATCACGACGGGCCCGTTCTGGAGACTTACCGGTTGAGCGGGTGTCAGCCCAGCTTGGCGAAGCCGTAGTTCAGCAGCTTCGTCGCGTCGGCGGCACGCACCGTCGCGTTGGTGGAGGCCAGCACCGTGCCCACGACGGTCTTGCCGTTACGGGTGGCGGCGAAGACGAGGCAGTACTTCGCCTCGGGGCCGGAGCCCGTCTTCACGCCGATCGTGCCGCTGTAGCTGCTAAGCAGCGTGTTGGTGTTCACCCAGGCCGCCATGGTGCGGGTGGAGCCGGTCTTGGTGATCGTCTTGGCGGTGTACGACTTGGTCTTGACGACCGCACGGAAGTTCGCGCTCTTCAGCGAGTTGCTGGCGAGCTTCGTCAGGTCCTTGGCGGTCGAGTAGTTCGACCCGTTGCCGATGCCGTCGAACGAGTCGAAGTGCGTCTTCGTCATGCCGAGCGTCTTGGCCTTGCTGTTCATCTTGGCGATGAAGTTCGTCACGCGCGCGGCCCGCGTCGTGCCCGTGCCGAACTTGTCGGCCAGGGCGTACGCGGCGTCACAACCGGACGGCAGCATCAGCCCGTAGAGCAGCTGACGGACGGTCACCTTGTCGCCGACGATCAGCCGGGCGGAGGACGCGTTGTTCGCGACGATGTAGTCGCTGTACGCCTTCTGGATGGTGACCTTGGTGTCCAGGTTCAGGTTCGACTGCGACAGCACGACGTTCGCCGTCATGATCTTCGTTGTGGAGCCGGTGGACAGCTTGGTGTCCATGCCCTTGTTGTAAAGCGCGGCACCGTTCGCGTTGTTCATCACGAAGCCGGTCTTGGCGGCGATCGTGGGCGTCGTGACAGCCTGCGCGGGTGCCGCGGTGAGGGCCCCGGTCGCGAGCACTGCGCCGGCGGTGACGGCAACGGCTGCGGCCCTGCGGACTCGGATGCCCTTGATGGCGGTTATCAACTGAAATACCCCGATTACGTCGAATGCCCCTGCGATGCGGCCAAGTTGGAGGGGAGAAAGATGAGCCGCACATGTGTGACACGTAAGTAGCACACAAAGTTGTGCGTCTGCCGGGCAGAATTTCCGATTACTTGGCCCGGCTCTTACCCGGGGCCCCGGACCGACCCCCGAGCCGACCCTCCGGCAGCCCCTGCGAGCCGCCCCCGAACCGGCCCCGAACCGGCCCCGAACCGGCCCCTGCGGCGGCTTCGCATCGGCCCTTGCGCAGGCGCCACCCGCCCCCCGGCCACAGGTCCGCATGATGGACCGGTCACCCGATGCGTACGTGTTGTATCTATCCTGTGGGCATGCCAGCCTCCGCCCCGCCCGCCCCCGCTCCCGCTCCCGTGAAGCAACCGCCCGCCGCCGACCGCGTGTACGCCCACGTCAAGCAGGGTGTCCTGGACCGCCGTTACGAGGGCGGCACCCTCCTCACCGAGGGAGAGCTCGCCGAAGCCGTGGGGGTCTCGCGCACACCGGTGCGGGAGGCGCTGCTGCGCCTGGAGGTGGAGGGGCTGATCAAGCTCTACCCGAAGAAGGGCGCCCTGGTCCTGCCGGTCTCCGCACAGGAGATCGCGGACGTGGTGGAGACCCGCCTACTGGTGGAGGAGCACGCGGCGCGCAAGGCGGTCCCCGCGCCTGCCGGTCTGATCGAGCGCCTGGAAGAGCTGCTGGCGAAGCAGAAGACGCAGGCCGCCGAAGGCGACCTGGCCGCGGCCGCCGTGACGGACCGCTGCTTCCACGCGGAGATCGTCCGCAGCGGCGGCAACGCGATCCTGTCGAGGCTGTACGACCAACTCCGCGACCGTCAACTGCGGATGGGCGTCGCCGTGATGCACTCCCACCCCGACCGGATAGCCAAGACGCTCAACGAGCACGAGGAGATCCTTCAGGCGCTGCGCTCCGGCGATGCCGAGGCCGCCGTCGAGATCGTGCACCGGCATGTCGGCTGGTTCTCGCACCTGGCCCGCGGGGAGGTCCGATGAGCACCGCCCCGCGCAGCGTGAACTCCACCCTTCCGGGTGATCCGCCGGGCGGACGGCGCGCGATGGCCGTCTGGGGGATCGGCGTCTCGGTCTACTTCGTCGCGGTCATCTTCCGCACCTCCCTGGGGGTGGCCGGCCTCGACGCCGCCGACCGTTTCCAGGTGAACGCCTCGGCCCTGTCCACCTTCTCGATCCTCCAGCTCCTCGTCTACGCGGGCATGCAGATACCCGTGGGCCTGCTGGTCGACCGGCTCGGCACCAAGAAGGTGCTGGCCATCGGCGCCGTGCTGTTCACGGCCGGCCAGCTCGGCTTCGCCTTCTCGCCGTCCTACGGCACGGCCCTCGCCTCGCGCGCGCTGCTCGGCTGCGGGGACGCGATGACGTTCATCAGCGTCCTGCGGCTGGGGACCCGGTGGTTCCCGGCGCGACGCGGCCCGATGGTCGCGCAGATGGCGGGACTTGCCGGGATGGCGGGCAACCTGGTCTCGACCCTCGTCCTGGCCCGCCTCCTGCACGGCATCGGCTGGACCGCGGCCTTCGCGGGCAGCGCGGTGGCGGGAGTGGTCGTCCTGGTCCTCCTGCTGCTCTTCCTGAAGGACCACCCCGAGGGCCACGAGCCCGAGCCGTTCCCGCACCAGGGCGCGGCCTACGTCCGCCGCCAGATCGCCGCGTCCTGGCGCGAGCCGGGTACCCGCCTCGGCCTGTGGGTGCACTTCACCACCCAGTTCCCGGCGATGGTGTTCCTGCTGCTGTGGGGTCTTCCGTTCCTGGTGGAGGCGCAGGGCCTGTCACGGGCGACGGCCGGCGAGCTCCTGACCCTGGTGGTGCTGTGCAACATGGTCGTGGGCCTGGTCTACGGCCAGATCGTCGCCCGCCACCACGAGGCACGGCTGCCGCTGGCCCTGGGCACGGTCGGCGCGACGGCGCTGATGTGGGCGGCCACGCTGGCCTACCCCGGCGACCGGGCGCCGATGTGGCTGCTCATGGTGCTCTGCGCGGTTCTGGGGGCGTGCGGCCCCGCCTCCATGCTCGGCTTCGACTTCGCCCGTCCGGCCAACCCGCCCGAGCGCCAGGGAACGGCCTCCGGCATCACCAACATGGGCGGCTTCGTGGCGTCGATGACGACGCTCTTCGCGATCGGCGTGCTGCTGGACGCGACCGGCGACGACTACACGATCGCCTTCTCCTGCGTCTTCGTCCTCCAGGCCCTCGGTGTCAGCCAGATCCTTCGGCTGCGCAAGCGGGCGGCCCGGCGGGAGCGGGAGCGGCTGGTGGCGAGCCGGGTGGAGACAGTGCACGTTCCGGCGTAGGGCACGTGTTTCACGTGAAACAGGTGCGCCTTTCAGTGGAACAGGTGGGCCCGTCCCGGGTACGGCTGCCGCGTTGCCGGGGGCCGTCTCGTAGGCCGGGTCGCCGCCGTGGTGCAGGTGGGTGACGGCCAGCCCGCCGCCGTCGGCGGTCGCGACGGCGGCGCGGTCCGCAAGGCCGCCGCGGCCGAGATCACGCCCCACTTCCCGCGTCGAACTGGCCAAGGCCCGCGACGGGTCGCGCTTCGCTGCCGCCCGTGCCGGTACGGGGTCGGGCGATGCGGCCACGCGGGCTTCTCGTCCGCGAAACGCGGTGGTAAGGGCGCCCGTTCGACGTCTACCGCCGGGCCTCATCGGCGTGTGGCGCAGTAGCCGGAGCGCCGGACTTCTCACCCGGAGGGCGTCTGCCCGCGTGGGTGACACCCGAAGTCCTTCGGGACGGCTTCGCCACCGGCGTGCCGAGCGCCGGCGGGCCCTCGACCGAGTGCGAGGCCGGGACCGTCGCCGACGGCGGCCGGGCGGACGAGCACGCCGCCCGACATCTGTTGCTCCTCGGCCGGACGCCGGACGGCCGCCACTGGCCAAGGACGGAACCGACCTCGGCCACGTGAGGCCGCTGGCGTCGCCGACATCGCCGACGACCGGACGGAAGGGGCCGCGCCCCCGCCCGTCCGAAGGGCCGCACGCCCCGCGGGGTGCGCGGCCATCCGTCGGCTAACCCCAGGTGATCAGCTTCTTCGGCTGCTCCAGGATCGCCGCCACGTCCGCCAGCACCCGGGAGCCCAGCTCGCCGTCCACCAGCCGGTGGTCGAAGCTGAGTGCCAGCGTCGTCACCTGACGAGGCTTCACCTTGCCCTTGTGGACCCACGGCTGGAGCTTGATCGCGCCGATCGCGAGGATCGCGGACTCGCCGGGGTTCAGGATCGGGGTGCCGGTGTCGACGCCGAAGACGCCGACGTTGGTGATGGTCACCGTGCCGCCCTGCATGGCGGCCGGTGACGTCCGGCCCTCCCGCGCCGTGGAGACCAGCTCGCCCAGGGACTCCGCCAGCTGTGGCAGTGTCTTGGCGTGGGCGTCCTTGATGTTGGGGACCAGCAGGCCCCTGGGGGTGGCGGCCGCGATACCCAGGTTGACGTAGTGCTTGACCACGATCTCCTGCGCCGCCTCGTCCCAGGAGGCGTTGATCTCCGGGTTGCGCTTGAGGGCGACCAGCAGAGCCTTGGCGATCAGCAGGAGCGGGTTGACCCGCAGGCCCTGCATGTCCTTGTCCTGCTTGAGCTCCTCGACCAGCTTCAGCGTGCGCGTCACGTCGATCGTCACGAACTCCGTGACGTGCGGCGCGGTGAACGCCGAGCCGACCATCGCCGCCGCCGTCGCCTTGCGGACGCCCTTGACCGGGACACGGGTCTCCCGAGCCGTGTCGTACGCCGGCACGGACACCGCCGCAGAGGCCGTGGCCGTGGCCTGCGGCACCTGCGGCACCGTCTCGGCTTCCGGAGCGGCCGGGGCCGCCGGGGCCGCCGGGGCCGCCGGGGCCGCCGCCGCGTGGACGTCCTCGCGGGTGATGACGCCGTCCGGGCCGGACGGGACCACCGTGGCGAGGTCGACGCCGAGGTCCTTGGCCAGCTTGCGCACCGGCGGCTTGGCCAGCGGCCGTTCCTTCACGGCGGGCCCGCCGCCGTGACCGTTCAGTTCCGCCTGGACCGTGTCCGGGACCCGGGGGACCGCGATCTCCGTGCCCTTGCGCGGGCGGCGCTTGGTGGAGGAGACGGCCACGCCGTACCCGACGAGGACCGGCTGGCGGCCCGAGCCGACGGACTTCGCCGCCTGGGCCTTCGGTGCTTCGGCCACCGGTGCCTCCGGCATCGGCTCCGGGGTGGCCTGGGTCTGCGCGGCGGCCTGTGCCGGTACCTCGGCCACCGGGGCGTCACCCGCCCCGCCCGTCACGTCCACCGCGATGATCGACATGCCCACGTCGACCGTGGTGCCCTCGGGGAAGTGCAGAGCCCGGACCACCCCGTCGTAGGGGATGGGCAGCTCGACGGCGGCCTTGGCCGTCTCGACCTCGCACACCACCTGGCCGTCCGTCACGGTGTCACCGGGCTGGACGTACCACTTGAGGATCTCGGCCTCGGTGAGCCCCTCACCCACGTCGGGCATCTTGAACTCGCGTACGGACGCTTCCGTCATCGTCGTCACGACCCTCTCCTCAGTACGCCAGGGCACGGTCGACGGCGTCGAGCACCCGGTCCAGGCCAGGCAGGTACTCCTCCTCCAGGCGGGCCGGCGGGTACGGGGCGTGATAGCCGCCGACCCTGAGCACCGGGGCCTCCAGGTGGTAGAAGCAGCGCTCGGTGATCCGGGCGGCGATCTCCGCGCCGGAGCCGAAGAACACCGGCGCCTCGTGGACCACGACCAGGCGGCGGGTCTTCTCCACCGACGTCTGGATCGAGTCGAAGTCCAGCGGGGACACCGATCGCAGGTCCAGGACCTCCAGGTTCTTGCCCTCCTCGGCGGCCGCGGCGGCGACCTCCTGGCAGAGCTTCACCATCGGACCGTAGGCGACGAGCGTCAGGTCCGTGCCCTGGCGGACCACCCGGGCCTTGTGCAGGGGGCCGGGGATCGCCTCGGTGTTGACCTCGCCCTTGTCCCAGTAGCGCCGCTTCGGCTCGAAGAAGATCACCGGGTCGTCGCTCTGGATGGCCTGCTGCATCATCCAGTACGCGTCGGACGCATTGGACGGGGAGACGATCTTCAGGCCGGACACATGCGCGAAGAGGGCCTCGGGCGACTCCGAGTGGTGTTCGACCGCGCCGATGCCGCCGCCGTAGGGGATGCGGACGACGACCGGCAGCTTGACCTTGCCGAGCGAGCGCGCGTGCATCTTCGCGAGCTGCGTGACGATCTGGTCGTAGGCCGGGAAGACGAAGCCGTCGAACTGGATCTCCACCACCGGTCGGTAGCCGCGCAGGGCCAGTCCGATCGCGGTGCCCACGATGCCGGACTCGGCGAGCGGGGTGTCGATGACACGGCTCTCGCCGAAGTCCTTGTGCAGGCCGTCCGTGACCCGGAAGACGCCGCCGAGCTTGCCGACGTCCTCACCCATGATCAGGACTTTGGGGTCCTCCTCCAGGGCCCGGCGCAGCGACTCGTTGATCGCCTTGGCCAGGGCCAGGTTCTTGGACGTCACACTCTCCGCCATGTCAGTTTCCCCCCGAACCCGCGGCGAGGCCGCTGTCAGATTCCGTCGCGAACGATGCCTGGTAGGCGGCGAACTGGGCCCGCTCCTCGTCGACGAGCGCGTGTCCGTCCGCGTACACGTTCTCGAAGATGGCGAAACGGTCCGGGTCCGGCATGGCGCGGACCGCTTCGCGCACTCGTCTGCCCAACGCCTCGCTCTCCGCCTCGAGTTCCGCGAAGAATCCCTCGTCCGTGTGGTTTGACGCCTCCAGGAAGCGGCGAAGGCGCAAAATCGGGTCCTTGGCCTCCCAGGCCTCGCGCTCCTCGTCGGCCCGGTACTTCGTCGGGTCGTCGGAGGTGGTGTGGGCGCCCATGCGGTACGTGTACGCCTCGACGAGGGTGGGTCCGGCACCGTCGCGGGCCCGGTCCAGCGCCCACCTGGTGACCGCGAGGCAGGCCAGGACGTCGTTGCCGTCGACGCGGACGCCCGGGAAGCCGTAGCCCTGCGCGCGCTGGTAGAGGGGCACGCGGGACTGCTTCTCGGTGGGCTCCGAGATCGCCCACTGGTTGTTCTGGCAGAAGAACACGACCGGCGCGTTGTAGACCGCGGAGAACGTGAAGGACTCCGCGACGTCGCCCTGGCTGCTGGCGCCGTCACCGAAGTAGGCGATCACCGCGCTGTCCGCGCCGTCCTTGGCGACACCCATCGCGTAGCCCGTGGCGTGCAGCGTCTGGGAGCCGATGACGATCGTGTAGAGGTGGAAGTTGTTGCCGTTGGGGTCCCAGCCGCCGTTGTTCACCCCCCGGAACATGCCGAGCAGATTGGTCGGGTCGACCCCGCGGCACCAGGCGACGCCGTGCTCGCGGTAGGTGGGGAAGACGTAGTCGTCGTCGCGCAGGGCCCGGCCGGAGCCGATCTGGGCGGCCTCCTGGCCGAGCAGCGAGGCCCACAGACCCAGCTCGCCCTGACGCTGGAGGGCGGTGGCCTCAGCGTCGAAACGGCGGGTGAGCACCATGTCGCGGTAGAGGCCGCGGAGCTCCTCGGGGGTGACATCGGCGACGTACTTGGCGTACTCGGCGTTCTTCGCGTTCTTGACCCGCTTGCCCTCCGGCGTCAGCAGCTGCACGAGCTCGGGCTCGGCGGCCTTCCTGGCGGTGGTGCGGGTGGTGCGCTCGGTGCCGGTGGTGCCGGCCTTGCTTCCGGCGCTGCGTCGCGGCTTGCGCGCGGCAGTGCTCTCCACGGTCACGTGTGCTCCTCCGTCGGTCCGGCCCCCGGGGTTGCCGGGTACCAGTGCGGCTCACCTGTTTCCGGCACCCGTGCACGGGGTGGGTGTCACTCGGTCGGAACAGGTGTGACAGGTGCCCCGGCGAGCGCCCTGCGGTCATCACGTTACCCAGTGCTTCACATTTCTGTGAAACCCCTCTTGACCTGCGTTTTTGCTTGGATTTCCAAGTAAATCGGCAAAGTCGGGAGAGAGCCTGGTCACAGCCTTGCAGGAGGCCGGAGCAACGGCACGTTATCCCGGCCACCCGGTCCACGGGAAGAGTCAGTAGGTGAGACTGAACGAGTGCGCGAAGCATGAGAAATCACTGTTTTTCCACTCGCCGACCCTGAGATCGTCCGGCGCGGGGGACCACGAGACGCTGCCCGTGGAGGGGGATGGGGTCGCCGGGAGGGTGTCGGGCGGGGAACCCACCGGCGCGGAAACCGAGCTCGCCGGCCGGCGCCCCGGTCCATCGGCGGCGCGGTCCGCTTCGACCCGGTCCACGTGCGCGTGGCCCGCGGTTCGTGACCGTACACACTCCTGGGGCGACCTGAAGCGATCACCTGTGACACCTGTTGACCTTGATTGACCTTCAGTGACTTTCTGTGACAACGCCCAGCTCACGGCGCCTGGGCGTGCCCTAGCATCGGGGCGTGCCGCGCTCCTGTGTACCCCCCTCCATGCTCCACGCGCCCCCTCTGGGCGCCCTGCTCCGCCGGTACACCGCCGGCACCGCGCTCGCCTGCGAGCCCGTCGACGAGGGGCTGCTGAACCGCGGCTACCGGCTACGCACCACTCGAGGCCGCTACTTCCTCAAGCACCACTTCGACCCGGACACCGCCGACCCCGCCTCCATCGCCCGCCAGCACCGGGCCACCGAGCGCCTGGCCGACCTCGGCGTCCCGGTCGCTCCGCCGCTGCCCGGCCGCGACGGACGCACGGTCGCCGTCGTCGGCGGCCACGCCTACGCCCTGCACCCCTGGATCGACGGCCGCCACCGCCACGGCGCCCAGCTCACCCCCGGCCAGTGCGGCCGCCTGGGAGCGCTGCTGGGGGTGGTGCACGCCAGCCTGGAGCACGTGATGCGGGCGCAGGGCGAGCGCCCGGCCCCCAGACGCGGGGACCAGGTGGCCCTCGCGCGGGGTGAGCGCGTATCCCGTGGGCGTGCGGACGGCTCGGGGCGTGGAGACGGCGTGCCACCGGCGCGCGAACCGGCGCACCGCACCACACCGACACCGCCGCCGACAGAGACACCGCCCCAGCACGTCACCCGCGCCGGAACCACCGCTCCGACCCGGCACACCACCCCGGCCGGAACCACCGATCCAGCCGAGCACGCCGAGCACGATCCTGCCGTCCCTGCCGAGCACGCCACCGCTGCCGGGCTCGCCACCCCCGTCGAGGCCATTGCCCCCGCCGAGAGCACCGTCCCCGCCCCCAGCCCCGACCCCGCCGACACCTTCGTCCTCATCGACGCCCTGCTCGCGCGCGTGCGCCGCCACCGCCCCGCCGACTCCTTCGACGAACTCGCCCGCCACCGCCTTCTGGAGCGGCGCACTCTGCTGGAACGACACGCGGACCGGCGTCCCCCGCACAGCGGCCCGGTCGGCTGGGTGCACGGGGACTTCCACCCCTTCAACCTGCTCTACCGCGGGGACGCTCCCGCCGCCATCGTCGACTGGGACCGGCTGGGGCTGCAGCCCCGGGCCGAGGAGGCCGTCCGCGCCGCCGCGATCTTCTTCGTCCGTCCCGACGGCACCCTCGACCTGCCGAAGGCCAGGGAGTACGCACGCGCGTACCGGCGCGCGGCCGGGGCCACGCCCGTCGAACTCGCGGCGGCCGTGCACCGGGTGTGGTGGGAGCGCCTCAACGACTTCTGGATGCTGCGCTGGCACTACGAGCGCGGCGACACCCGCGCGGACTCCCAGTTCCCGGCGGGCTCGGCCCTCGCCGTGTGGTGGACCCGGGAGTACGACGAGGTGTGCGGGGCGTTCACGGACTGACCTGAGCCGCGCCAGAACACACACGCGCGCGTGGGGCCCGGTCACGGGCCGCACGCGCGCATGTGGCGATTCGTGGCGTACGCCGGTCGGTCAGCCGATGCTGCCGAGCGTGGTGCCACCCTGGTCCGCACCGCTCGTGGTGCCGCCCGTCTCGCCGGTTCCGCCGTCCGTCCCCGGGTCGGACGACTGCGTGTCGGTCGGCTCGTCCGACGGCTGGGTCGCCGTCTCCTCGTCGCTCGGCTCACTGCTGGCCGACGGGGAGGAGGAGTACGACGGCTTGGACGAGGGCGAGTACGTGGGCGTCCAGTTCGAATCGGAGTTCGACCCGGAGGTGTCGTCCGGGTTTTCCTCCGTGGACGTGTCGCTCGGCTCGTCGGTCGGCGTCGCGCTGGTGCTGGCCTCCGGCGCAGACTGCGAGGTGGACGGCGACGGCGAGGTGCCGGCGTCGCCGCTGCCCTTGCCCTGGCCGTTCAGCGCGAGCGCGACGCCCGCCGCGATGGCGATCACCGCGAAGACGGCGAGGATCCACAGCTTGCCGCGACCGCTGCCCCTGTTGCCGTGCCCCTCGAAACCGCCTTCGTCACCGCCGCCGTAACCGGTGGGCAGGATCGGCTGCGGGATCTGCGAGGTGCTGGAACCGTCGGCGCCGTGCGGCAGCACGGTCGTGCTCGCGAAGCCGCCGGCGGCCGCACCGCGACCGTCCTGCGCGCCGACCGGGCCGGTGTTCCAGGTGCCGGTGTGGCCACCCTGGTCGTACAGCATCTGCAGCCCGTACTGGACGAGGCCGCGCATCTCCTCCGCCGTCTGGAACCGGTCGTCCGGATCCTTGGCCAGGGACCGCATGACGAGACCGTCGAGCTCCGGCGGGCACTCCCCGTCCGAGGTCTGCGACGGCGGCACCGGGATGTCCTGCACGTGCTGGTAGACCACCGACAGCGGCGTCTCCCCGGTGAACGGGGGCCGCAGGGCGAGAAGTTCGTACAGCAGGCAGCCCGTCGCGTACAGGTCGGAGCGGTGGTCGACGGCCTTGCCGAGCGCCTGCTCCGGGGAGAGGTACTGCGGGGTGCCCATGACCATGCCGGTCTGCGTCATCGTCGTGGACGCGCCGTGCAGGGCGCGCGCGATGCCGAAGTCCATCACCTTGACCGCGCCGTTGTGCGTGATGATCACGTTCGCCGGCTTGATGTCACGGTGCACGATGCCGTGCTGGTGCGAGTAGGCGAGCGCCTCCAGCACGCCCGAGGTGATGATCAGGGCCTGCTCGGGGCCCGGGGCCTCGGCGTTGAGGAGCAGGTCGCGGATCGTGCGCCCCTCGACGATCTCCATCACGATGTACGGCACGCTCTGGCCGCCCACGAAGTCCTCGCCGGAGTCGTACACGGCGACGATCGAATGATGGTTGAGGCCGGCCACCGACTGGGCCTCACGCGTGAAGCGGGCCTTGGACACCGGGTCCTCGGCCAGGTCGGCGCGCAGCAGCTTGACCGCGACGGTTCGTCCGAGACGTACGTCCTCGGCCGCGAACACCTCGGCCATGCCACCTCGGCCGAGTCTGCGGGTCAGCCGGTATCGGCCGTCCCCAACCAGCCCGCCGTTGCCCCAGTTCTCCGGCGCGTCTGACATACCGCCGCCAGTCGCCTCGGGGTCGGACGGGCCCTGAGCGCGCTGCTGTGCCATCAGTCCTCGCCGTCGTTTCTGCCCGCGGTGCGCGCGGTGTTGTTACGGTCTCCGTCGGCCACGCTACAGCCTCCGCGCAAGCCTCCGGCCCGGGACGATCCCCGGAACATCGCCCGGGACGGGCCCGGACGCCGGTCCGGGACGGACCGGTCATCAAACCCGTACTCCGTGCCGACGTGCAAATTCTGTGTACCGGCCGTACGGCACCTGTAACGCTTCCGCGACGCTTCTTTCTCGTAGGGTCACGGAACGGGCACCGAGCTTGACGTGTCAGTGCCCTACGGCAGACTTGGCCCGAATAGCACTGTCGATCAACACAGTCATACGGCGCCTGAGGGCCTACGGGGGACGCAGAAGATGAGCCAGGACGGCGCGCAGGGCCGGTACGCGGGGCGGGCGCTCGCCGCCGGCCGCTATCAGCTGCGCGACTTGCTCGGCGAGGGCGGAATGGCCTCGGTGCACCTCGCCTACGACGCCGTGCTCGACCGTCAGGTCGCGGTGAAGACCCTGCACACCGAACTCGGCCGCGAGCAGGCCTTCCGCGAGCGTTTCCGCCGCGAGGCCCAGGCCGTGGCCAAGCTCACGCACACCAACATCGTCTCCGTCTTCGACACCGGCGAGGACGACGTCGAGGGCCTGACGACTCCGTACATCGTCATGGAGTACATCGAGGGCCGCCCGCTCGGCTCGGTGCTCGACGAGGACGTACGGCAGCAGGGCGCGATGCCCGCCGACAAGGCCCTGAAGATCACCGCGGACGTGCTGGCCGCGCTGGAGATCAGCCACGAGATGGGGCTCGTCCACCGCGACATCAAGCCCGGCAACGTGATGATGACCAAGCGCGGCGTGGTCAAGGTGATGGACTTCGGCATCGCCCGCGCGATGCAGTCCGGTGTCACCTCGATGACGCAGACCGGCATGGTCGTCGGCACCCCGCAGTACCTCTCGCCCGAACAGGCCCTGGGGCGGGCGGTGGACGCCCGGTCCGACCTGTACTCGGTCGGCATCATGCTGTTCCAACTGGTCACCGGACGGCTTCCGTTCGAAGCGGATTCACCGCTTGCGATCGCGTACGCGCACGTGCAGGAGGAGCCGGTGGCTCCCTCCTCGATCAACCGGGCGCTGCCGCCGGCCGTCGACGCGCTGATCGCGCGCGCGCTGAAGAAGAACCCGAACGAGCGCTTTCCGACCGCCGTCGCCATGCGCGACGAGTGCCTGCGCGTCGCCGCCTCCTTCCAGCCGGCCCCGCCGAGCATCGTGCCGGGCGCGCCGACGTCGAGCGGCGCGGGCGTCGGTTCCGCGGTGTTCCCGCCGGTCGGTCAGAGCACCCCGCCGCCCCAGGCCGGCGTCCAGACGCCGTACCAGCCCGCCCCGACCCCGAACCCGTACGGCACCCCGACGCCGCCCTCCTACGGCTACCCGCAGCAGGGCGGCTACCAGACGCCCGCTCCGGCCTACGGCCACCAGCAGGCCCCGCACACCCCGCCCGCGTACAACCTCGGCCCGCAGCCGTCCACCGCGGTGTCCTCGGGGGGCGGCGGGGGCCGCAACAACAGCAAGGCGGTGCTCATCGGCGCGGCCGTCGTCGCCGTGGTGGTGGTCGGCGGCCTCATCGCCAGCCTCACCCTGAACGGCGGCAGCAGCAACGACGACAAGGCCGGTAGCTCCAGTTCCTCGCCGGCGGCGACGAAGGCGGCGGACTACCGCGGGCCGGACACCTCCAAGACGATCGAGTCGACGGAGTGCTCCGAGCCGCAGGAGTCGTACAACGACCCCGACAAGATCAGGGTGCCGAACTTCAAGTTCAAGTACATCGACTCGGTCAAGGAGTGCTTCCAGGCCGCCGGCTGGCAGTACAAGATCACCAAGGTGGACGAGAACACCTACGGCGACGGGGCGGTCATGGACCAGTTCCCCTCCGCCGGGACGGACGTCGACCCGGGGGACATGCCCGAGATCGAGATCAAGGTCTCCTCGGGCAACCCGACGTCGTGACCGCCTGACGCCAGTCATGAGAAGGGGAAAGGGCCCGGCGCCGAACGCCGGGCCCTTCTCCTGTACGGCCATGGGTATGAGTACGGGTACGGGTCTACGGCTCTAGAGGTACGGCCCGCCCGAACGGCCGCCCGCGCGCGGGTCGTCTGCGCCCTCCATGCTCACTCCCGGCGGCAGCGCCCGGCGCATCTGCTCCAACTGGGCACGCGCCGCCATCTGCTGAGCGAAGAGCGTGGTCTGGATGCCATGGAAAAGGCCCTCCAGCCAGCCGACCAACTGGGCCTGCGCGATGCGCAGTTCCGCGTCGCTCGGGGTCGAGTCCTCGTTGAACGGCAGGGACAGCCGCTCCAGTTCCTCGACCAGCTCCGGCGCCAGACCGTCCTCCAGCTCCTTCACCGAGCTCGAGTGGATCTCCTTCAACCGGACCCGGCTCGCCTCGTCCAGCGGAGCCGCGCGCACCTCCTCGAGCAGCTGCTTGATCATGCTGCCGATCCGCATGACCTTCGCCGGCTGCTCGACCTGCTCGGTCACCGGGATCTCACGGGAGTCGTCGTCAGCGTCGATGTCACCGAGCGCCATGCCGTCCTGACCTACGACCAGGATCTTCTGGGCGTTCTCCGGCGACCTTTCGTTCCTCGGCATCTCCATGCCGCCATTCTCTCGCACACCCCCGCCTCACCACCGTGGCACCCCCCGTAATAGGTGATCCACTGTTTCCGTTCGGCGGAGTCCGGAATGCGGCGACTGGTTACCGATGTGAGGCTTGTCGCGTCTTTTCTTGGCGACTGGGCACCGGGAGGGGGTCACGGACGTGACTCCATGGCAGCAGGCGTTGTGCGCGATGCGGGTCGGCGTGGGGACCGGGGTGGGCGTGCTGGGCCTTCTCGTGCTGCCCTACGGGGGCGTCTCGGCGTATGCGGCCGTCGTGTCGCTCGCCGCCGTGCCGGTGTCCGCGTCCGCCACCCCGGCCCCCTCCTCCCCCGAGCCGGACCGGGCCGGAAGCCGGGCCGGCGAGGGACGGCTGCGGCCCGGACGGGTGGGCGATCGCGCCGACGAGGAAGCCCAGGAGGAGGGGCAGGACACGGAGGAGGAGGACAGCACGGGTGAGGACGCGGACGAGGCGACCGGCGACAGCTCCGACGACACCGCGGCGCCCGAGTCTCCGGAGGCCGCCGCTCCCGTGCCCCCGACGGCGCCACGGGACACCGTGCGGCAGGCCGCGGGACAGGGAGCGCGGTCCGACGCCCCCGTGCTGCACATCCTGCCGCTCGGCAGCGGTCTCGTCCTCATCGGCCTCGGCATCGCCCTCGCCCTCGCCGCCCTGCGGCTGCGCCGTGCCTAGGCCCAACGCCGGTGCCTCAGGAGGTGTCCGGCCGTCCCGGTGCCGCGCCGCACCGGCCGTCCCGGTGCCGCGCCGGCCGTGCCGGTGCCGCGCCGGCCGTGCCGGTGCCGCGACCAAGGCCTGTCCTAGAGGGTGCTCTCCGACGTGACCAGCAGCACCTTGCCGACGTGGCCGCTGGCCTCGACGTGCCGGTGGGCGGCGGCAGCGTCGCTCATCGGGACCTCGCGGTCGACGACGGGGCGGACGTGACCGGCGGCCAGCAGCGGCCAGACGTGTTCGCGTACGGCCGCCACGATGGCCGTCTTCTCCTCCAGGGGGCGGGCCCGCAGCGAGGTCGCGCTGATCGCGGCGCGCTTGCCGAGGAGCGCGCCGATGTTCAGTTCGGCCTTGGCCCCGCCCTGCATACCGATGATCGCGAGACGGCCGTTGACGGCGAGCGCCTGCACATTGCGGTCCAGGTACTTCGCGCCCATGTTGTCGAGGATGACGTCGGCGCCCGCGCCGTCCGTGGCCTGCTTCAGCTCGGCGACGAAGTCCTGCTCGCGGTAGTTGATCAGGATGTCCGCGCCCAGCTCGGCGCACTGCTCCAGCTTCTCCTTGGTGCCCGCGGTGACGGCGACTCTGGCGCCGACGGCCTTGGCCAGCTGGATCGCCATGGTGCCGATACCGCTGGAACCGCCGTGCACGAGCAGCGTCTCACCGGGGCGAAGGTGGGCGATCATGAAGACGTTCGACCAGACGGTGCTGGTCACCTCGGGGAGCGCGGCGGCCTGCCGGAGATCGACGCTCTCCGGCACGGGCAGCAGCTGACCGGCCGGCACGGCGACCTTCTCGGCGTATCCGCCGCCCGCGAGCAGCGCGCACACCTCGTCGCCGACGGCCCAGCCGGAGACACCGGGGCCGACCGCCGCGATCCGGCCGGAGCACTCCAGGCCGGGGTACCGGGAGGCGCCGGGCGGCGGGTCGTAGAAGCCCTGCCGCTGAAGGATGTCGGCGCGGTTGACGGCGCTGGCCACCACCTCGACCAGGACCTCGCCCTCGCCGGGTACGGGATCGGGGACCTCGTCCCACACCAGCGCCTCGGGACCACCAGGTTCGGGAATCGTGATCGCATGCATGAGGGGGACGCTACTCCTCACTCCTCCCGTCCCCACCGCTCCCGTCCCCATCACTCCCGCCCAGGAGACTGCGGGTCAAGTGAAGACATCCGGCGCGAGCGGTGCCGGCCGGACGTGCACCGTCGAGCTGCCCGCCCACCTCCGGCCGTGTTCCTCAGGCCGGGGGGAGCGGCGGGACGCCGGGCATGCCGGGTGTGCCGAGGGGGGCCCGGTCGCGGGCCGGACCCACCCGCACGATCGTGACCACCCGGTCCGTCGGCTCCAGCACGCCGATCGCCGGGTCGTCGTAGGCGAGGACGCGGTGCCCCCGTACGACGCTCACCACCAGGTCGTCCGTCTCGCGCGGCGCGCGGCCCGCCTCGGCCCTGGTCACGGTCCGTTCTACGAGGTCGAGCCCGTCTCCCTGCTGGATGAGGTCCTCCATGACCCTGCCCGCCGCCGGGCTGAGCGCGGACATGCCGAGCAGTCGGCCGGCCGCACCGGCGCTGGTGATGACCTCGTCGGCGCCGGACTGCCTGAGCAGCGGTGCGTTCTCCTCCTCGCGGACCGCCGCCACGATCTTCGCCTCCGGGTTGAGCTGGCGGGCCGTGAGCGCCACGAGCACGGCGGTGTCGTCGCGCTGGGTCGCGATGACGATCCGCCCCGCCCGCTGCACCTCGGCCCGCCGCAGCACGTCACTGCGCGTGGCATCCCCCACCACACCCTCGTAACCCTCGGCCGTCGCCGCGTCGATCACCTTCGCACTGGGGTCGATCACCACGACCTGCTCCTTGCGCAGGCCCGCCGCGCAGGCCGTCCGAATCGCGGACCGGCCCTTCGTACCGAAGCCGACGACGACAGTGTGGTCGCGCAAGGGGACCTCCGGGATCATGAACATCTGGGGGCTCGTGAATATCCGTGGACGCGTGGACATTCGTGGCCTCATGGACACGTGTTGCTTCACGGCGGGCGCGAACCCGCCGGGAACCATGGTGCCCACCGATCGGATCACCGCCACAGGGGGCACACGATGAAGGACGACGAACGACAGCCGGCCCGCCCGGCCAGACTCTCCCTCTTCAGGTCCCTCTGGTACCGCTCGCGCACCGAAGCCCGGGACGACGCCGAGGCGGGCCGTTCCATCACGATGCCCATGCGCATCGGAGTCCCCCCGCTCCAGCAGGTGCTGCGGCGCCTCGCCATGGGCCTGCTGGTGCTGGCCGTCACCACGCTGATCGTCTACGCCGACCATGACGGCTACAGCGACAACTCGGACGGCTCCGTCGGCCTTCTCGACGCCGCCTACTACGCCACCGTCACGCTCTCCACCACCGGCTACGGCGACATCACCCCGGTCAGTGACACGGCCCGGCTCGTCAACATCCTCGTCATCACACCGCTGCGTGTGGTGTTCCTGATCATCCTGGTCGGCACCACCCTGGAGGTGCTCACCGAGCGCACCCGCCAGCAGGTCCGCGTCCACCGCTGGCGGGCCCGCACCAGCAACCACATCGTGGTCGTCGGATACGGCACGAAGGGCCGCCACGCGGTGGAGACCCTCGTCGGGCAGGGCATTGCCAAGGACCGGATCGTGATCGTGGACGCACAGCGCAAGGCCGCGCTCGCCGCCGGCGACGACGGACTGGTGTGCGTGACCGGGGACGCCACCCGCTCGGAGACTCTCCTCAAGGCAGAGGTCCAGAACGCCTCCAGAGTGATCGTCTCCCCGCAACTCGACGAAACGGCCGCCCTGGTCACCCTCACCGCCCGCCAGATGAACCGGCGCGCGACGATCGTTGTCGCCGCCCGGGAGGACGAGAACGTACCGCTGCTCAAGCAGAGCGGTGCGGACACCGTGATCACCAGCTCCAGCTCCGCCGGTCGGCTGCTCGGCGTCTCGATGGTCAGCCCGACCGTGGCCAGGACCCTGGAGAACCTGATGACCCTCGGCCGCGGCCTCGACCTCATCGAGCGCCCCGTCAGCAAAGCGGAGGTCGGGGCGGCGCCACGCAGTTGCGCGGACCTGGTCGTGGCCGTCGTCCGGGGCACGGAACTGCTGGACTACACCGACCCCCGGCTCGCCCGTCTGCGACTGGGGGACCGCGTGATCACGGTCAGCCGCGCCGTTCCGGCCGCCGCCGATCAGGCATGACGGTGTTTCACGTGAAACAGAGGGAAGGGCAGAGTGGAGAGGCGGAGACCGTTTCACGTGAAACACGGGTGAATCAGGACTGTTTCACGTGAAACAGGCGTCGACCCCGGCCGTTGCCCACGGCAGATCGAGGAGTTCGGTCTCCTGACCCGCCCGTGCGCCACCCGGCGGTACGACGGCGAGGGCGTCGGCCGCCGCGATGCCCCGCAGCATGGCCGGGCCGTTGTAGTGCAGCGGCACGGCATGGTCCCCCCGCAGGACGACCGGGATGAGCCGGGTGTCGTAGGGATGCCCATGCACCGCTTGCCGCAACGGCAGCGCGTACGACTCGGGGGCCGGGCGGGCGGCGAGGATGCGCAGCAGCGGCTCGGCGAGCGTGAGCAGACCGGAGACGGCCGCAAGGGGGTTGCCGGGCAGGCCGACGAGATGCTGGTCGTCCTTGACGCGGGCCAGCAGCATGGGGTGGCCGGGACGTACCTTGACGCCGTCGACGAGGAGCTCGGCGTCGATGCGGCGCAGGGTGGGGTGCACGTGGTCGACGGGCCCCGAGGCGGTCCCCCCGGTGGTGACGATGAGATCGGCACCGGACGCGGTGATGGCCTTGTGCAGGACTTTCGCATCGTCGCCGAGCCTGCGTACGGCGGTGACCTCGGCGCCCAGCGACCGCAGCCACGGGGGCAGCATCGGGCCGAGCGCGTCCCGGATGAGGCCGTCGTGCGGGCGGCCCTCGGTGAGCAGTTCGTCGCCGAGGACGAGCACCTCGACCCGGGGGCGGGGCACGGCGGCCAGCGTGTCGTATCCGGCGGCGGCGGCGAGGCCGAGCACGGCCGGGGTCACCACCGCCCCGGCACGCAGCAGCTGATCGCCACTGCGGCACTCCTGACCGCGCGGACGGATGTCCTGGCCGTGCTGCATCTCGCGGGTCGGGTGCAGTCGGCCGTTGTCGTCGGTGCGGCCGTGCTCGCTGCGCAGTACCGCGGTGGTGTCCGGGGGGATCCGGGCGCCGGTGGCGATCCGTACTGCCTCGCCGTCGGCCAGAGGCGCGGGCGCCGCGCTCCCGGCCAGCACGCCCTCTTCGCGTACGCGCCAGGGACCGGGACCGGCGACCGCCCATCCGTCCATCGCCGAGGTGTCGAAGGAGGGCAGGTCGGTGAGGGCGGTCAGCGGGGCGGCCAGGACGAGGCCGAGAGCGTCGCCGAGGGTCACGGAGACGGGGACGCGGCGGGCGGCGCCGGAACGGGCGGCGCGGGCGGCGATCTTCCGGGCCTCGGGCCAGGGTGTCGCCGCATGGCGGTGCTGCGCAGCGCCCTCTCGAGGACCGGTTCTCTGGGAGGATGGGGAGGCGGAGGACGGGGTGCCGTTGCCCTCACGTGGGGCGTGGCCGTGTCCGCCGGTCGGACGGGCGGTGCCGTTGCCGTCCTTCACGAGGGCGAGTGCCTCCTCGACGTCGAGATCCTCGGCCTCGAGACCCTGGCCGGTGCCCCGGGCGGTCATCCGGCGTCCGCTCCGGAGTCGCCGGGCTCAGCGCCCTTCGCCTGCCCGGCCTTCTCCTGCGCGGTCTTCGCCTGCGTGGCCTTCTCCTGCGTGGCCTTCTCCTGCGCGGTCTTCTCCTGCGCGGTCTTCTGCGCGCCTTCCTCCTGCCCGGCTTCCGCCGCCCAGCGCAGCGCCAGCGCGGCGGCCCTGCGGGCGGCCTCGGCGACGGCTTCGGGGCCTCCCCGGGCCTGCGCGGCCGCGTAGCCGACCAGGAAGGTGGTCAGCGGGGCCGCCGGCCTGGCCACGCCGTGGGCGGCGTCGCGAGCGAGATCGAGGAGAACGCCGGTGTCGACGTCGAGGTCGATGCCCAGTTCGTCCTTGACTGCGGAAATCCATTCATCCAACACGTGGCCATGCTCCCTGATGCGTGCCCTGGCGGCGGCGATGTCGTCCCAGGTGTCGCAGTCGAACGACGCGACCGGGTCGGGGACGCGGGTGAGGTCGAGTCCGGCGGTCAGCCGGCGCAGCGGCAGCCCTGTGAGGCCGCCTCGGTCCGCGGCGAGCGCGGCCAGTTCGCGGCGCAGGGCGGCCGTGCGGTACGCGGCGACGAGCGGCTGGTCGCGGCCGTCGGCGTCGGTGAGCAGCACACCCTCGGCTCGGTCGGCGCGCAGGGTGGTCAGCAGCCGCCGCACGGTGTCCGCCGCGAGGAAGGGCAGGTCGGCGGAGAGGACGAGAACGTCGTCCGCCGCGGTCCGGCGCAATCCGGCGTCGAGCGCGGCGACAGGCCCCGCGCCGGGCGGGTCCTCCCGTGCCCAGCACACGGGCCGCGCGGTGGGGCGGGGCGCGGCGACGACGACCGTGGTCCGCGCGTCGGCGCAGGCGCCGAGCACCCGGTCGAGCAGCGCGCGCCCGCCCACCCGCACCCCAGGCTTGTCGGCGCCGCCGAGCCGGCGGGCGCCGCCACCGGCGAGCACAACGGCGTCGTGGGCGGCGGGCTCGTTCGAGGTCACCCCCCGAGTATGCGGGCCGCCCCGGGGATGCGTGCCCGCCCGATCACGGGAAACGGGGTGAACGGCGAGGCGCGCGCGATCACAGTGTGCGCAGCAGCACCGCCGGCTGCTCCACGCAGTCCGCCACGTAGCGCAGGAAGCCGCCCGCCGTTCCTCCGTCGCACACCCGGTGGTCGAAGGTGAGCGAGAGCTGGACGACCTGGCGCACCGCCAGCTCGCCCTCGTGCACCCAGGGCTTGGGAATGATGCGGCCGACGCCGAGCATCGCCGCCTCGGGGTGGTTGATGATCGGCGTGGAGCCGTCGACGCCGAACACTCCGTAGTTGTTCAGCGTGAAGGTGCCGCCGGTCAGGTCACCGGGGGTGAGGCGACCGTCCCGGCCCGCCTCGGTGAGCCGGGCGAACTCCGCGGTGAGTCCCTCGGCGTCCCGGGCCTGGGCGTCGCGGACGACGGGCACGACGAGTCCCCGCTCGGTCTGCGCGGCGAAGCCGAGATGGACCTGGTCGAACTGGACGATCTCCCGGGCGGCCAGGTCGACGGTGGAGTTGAGTTCCGGGAAACGGGCCAGCGCCGCGGTGCAGATGCGGGCGAGCAGCGCGAGGAGGGAGATCTTCGGCATGCCGGACGCGTTCATCGCGGCCCGGGCCCGCATCAGTTCCGTCGCGTCGGCGTCCACCCAGCAGGTCGCGTCCGGAATCTCGCGCCGACTGCGGGAGAGCTTGTCGGCGACTGCGCCCCGGACGCCCTTGAGGGGAACGCGGCGGCCTCCGGCGAGGGCGGAAGATCCGGCCGTCTGCTGTACCGCCTGGACCGCCTGTGCTGCCTGTGCCGCCTGTTCTCGAGGCACGGCCACCCGCAGCGCGCTCTCCACGTCCGCCCGCAGGATCAGCCCCTCGGGCCCGGAGCCGGTGAGCTCCCGCAGGTCCAGGCCGTTCTCCCGGGCGAGCCTGCGCACCAGCGGGGAGATCACGGGGACGGGCCCGCCCGACACCCCGTCTGGAGTCGCCGCAGAGGCGGGGGCCGCCGGGGTCACCGGGGCTGCCGGTACCGCCGCGTCGACGGTCACGGAAGCGGCGGGTTCCGGCCGCACCGAACGGACCCGGCGCCTGCGCGCGGGTGCCTCCGAGGTGCCGTATCCGACGAGTACGTTGCCCGAGCCCTCGAGGGGAGCGGCCGGACCACCGGAGGCCGGACCACCGGAGGCCGGCGTGCCGACCGCGACCGTGATCAGCGGGGCACCGACAGGCAGTTCGGTGCCCTCCTCGCCGAATCGGGCGGTGACCACGCCGCCGTAGGGGCAGGGCACCTCGACCATCGCCTTGGCCGTCTCGACCTCGACGACCGGCTGGTCGACGGCGACGACATCGCCGACCTGGACCAGCCAGCGGACGATCTCCGCCTCGGTGAGTCCCTCCCCGAGGTCGGGGAGCTTGAACTCCAGCACCTGTGCCATCAGTTCTCGGCCTCCCACTGCAACCGGGCCACGGTGTCGAGGATGCGGTCGACGCCGGGCAGATGGTGGCGCTCCAGCATCGGCGGCGGATACGGGAGGTCGAACCCGGCGACGCGCAGCACCGGTGCCTCCAGGTGGTGGAAGCAGCGCTCGGTGACACGGGCCGCGATCTCGCCGCCCGGGCCGCCGAAGGAGCCCGACTCGTGCACGACGATGGCGCGGCCGGTCCGCCGTACCGAGGCGCAGACCGTCTCGTCGTCGAAGGGCACCAGGGAACGCAGGTCGACGACCTCGAGGTCCCAGCCCTCGGCGCGCGCCGCCTCGGCGGCTTCGAGGCAGACCGGGACCGACGGCCCGTAGGTGATGAGTGTCGCGCTGCGGCCCGAGCGCCGCACGACCGCGCGGCCGATCGGTTCGACGCTCTGCGGGTCCTCCGGATTCCAGGAGTCCTTGGACCAGTACAGGCGCTTGGGTTCGAGGACGACGACCGGGTCGTCGGAGGCGATGGCGGCGCGCAGCAGACCGTAGGCGTCGGCGACCGTGGCGGGCGTGACGACATGCAGACCCGGGGTCGCCATGTAGTACGCCTCGGAGGAGTCGCTGTGGTGCTCTACGCCGCCGATCCCGCCGCCGTAGGGCACCCGGACGGTGATCGGCAGGGGCATGCGGCCGCGGGTGCGGTTGCGCATGCGGGCCACATGGCTGATGAGCTGCTCGAACGCCGGGTAGGCGAAGGCGTCGAACTGCATCTCCACGACCGGCCGCAGTCCGTACATCGCCATGCCGACGGCCGTGCCGAGGATGCCCGCCTCGGCGAGCGGGGTGTCCGTGCAGCGGTCCTCGCCGAACTCCGCGGCGAGCCCGTCGGTGATCCGGAAGACGCCGCCCAGGGTGCCCACGTCCTCGCCCAGGACGTGCACGGCCGGGTCGGCGGCCATCGCGTCCCGGAGCGCGCGCGTGAGGGCCTGCGCCATGGTGGCGGGCTTGAGGGCGACAGTGGTCATCAGTGCGCGCCTTCCTGCTCGGCCTCGAGCTCGGCCCGCAACAGGTCGCGCTGTTCGCGCAGTTGGGGCGTCGGTTCGGCGTACACGTGGGAGAACAGCTCCATGGGGTCGAGCACCGCGTCCTGGTTCATGCGGGCGCGCAGGTCGGCGGCCATCGCCTCGGCGGCGTCCCGCGCGGAGCGCTTGGCGTCCTCGTCGAGCAACCCGCGCGCGGTGAGTTCGCGCTCCAGCAGCTGGATGGGGTCGTGTTCACGCCAGGTCTCGACCTCGGCGTCGCCGCGGTAGCGGGTGGCGTCGTCTGCGTTGGTGTGGGCCTCGATGCGGTAGGTCACCGCCTCCACCAGGGTGGGGCCGCCGCCCTCACGCGCGTGCCGTACGGCGTCGGCCAGCACCTCGTGCACGGCGGCCGCGTCGTTGCCGTCGACCAGGCGGCCCGGCATGCCGTACCCGACGGCCTTGTGGGCCAGCGAGGGGGCGGCGGTCTGCTTGGCGAGCGGTACGGAGATCGCGAAGCCGTTGTTCTGCACCAGGAAGACGACCGGGGCCTGCCAGACGGCCGCGAAGTTCAGCGCCTCGTGGAAGTCGCCCTCGCTGGTGCCGCCGTCGCCGACCATGGCGAGCGCGACCACGTCGTCGCCCTTGAGGCGGGCGGCGTGCGCGAGGCCCACGGCGTGCGGGAGCTGCGTGGCGAGCGGCGTGGACAGCGGCGCGACACGGTGCTCGTAGGGGTCGTAGCCGGTGTGCCAGTCGCCGCGCAGCAGGGTGAGGGCCTCGACGGGATCCACCCCGCGGGCGACGACGGCGAGGGTGTCGCGGTAGCTGGGGAAGAGCCAGTCCCGCTCCTGGAGGGCGAGCGCGGCGGCGACCTCACAGGCCTCCTGGCCCGTGCTGGAGGGGTAGACGGCGAGTCTGCCCTGCTTGGTGAGCGCGGTGGCCTGGACGTTGTAGCGGCGGCCACGCACCAGCTGGGCGTACAGCCGGCGCAGCAGCTCCGGGTCGGCCTGCGCGGCCGCGTCGGTGCCGAGGACGCGGTACGGCTCCGCGTCGGGCAGCAGCGGCGCGGGGTCGGTACGGGGCTGCCAGGCCGGCGGCGGAGTCGGCCGGTACGCGCCCCGCTGCTCCATGACCGTCATGACGGCACCTCCTCGTGGGAGTGGCTACGGGAGACGTGCCGGTTGTGACCCGCCTCACCTACCGATTGTTCGGTCGTCGGCGCATTTTGGCTACAGGGCCCCTCAGGCTGTGGACAAACGGTTCTCCACAACCTGAGATGGGTGCAGTACGTCCATGGCAGGGAGGCAGGGGGACATGGCACCTGAACAAATGGCCGAAGGACCGGAGAACGGCGCCGCGCCGCCTCCGGGCAACCCTCAGCCGCCGCCCGGTGCCCCGCAGCCGAGCAGTCCCCTGTTGCCGGGCAGCCCCCCGTCGCCACCGCCGCGCCCGCTCGACGCCATCGATCACGACATCCTCCAGATGCTCCAGGCGGACGGCCGCGCCTCGATACGGTCGGTCGCCGAGCGGGTCCACGTCTCGCGCGCCAACGCCTACGCGCGGATCAACCGGCTCCTCGAGGACGGCGTCATACGCGGCTTCGGCGCCCGGGTCGACCACGAGCGCGCCGGGCAGGGCACGAGCGCCTACATCACGCTGAAGATCGTGCAGAACTCCTGGCGGACGGTGCGCGAGCAGCTCAGACAGCTGCCCGGTGCCTCCCACATCGCCCTCGTCGGGGGCGATTTCGACGTCCTTCTCCTGGTGCACACGCCCGACAACAGGGCGCTGCGCGAGGTGGTGCTCACTCGCCTCCAGGCGATCCCCGAGGTGCTCAGCACGCGCACGCTGCTGGTGTTCGAGGAGGAGGACCTGGAGCCGCAGGGCTGAGCCCCGCAGGAGAGGGCGCGGCGCAGCAGGGCTGGGCCCCGGGGCAAGAAGACGCGGGCCCGCACGGCCGAGCTCTAGGGGGCCGTGCGCAGCCCCTCGAAGACCAGCCGCACCACCGCGTCGGCCACCTCGCTCTCGACCATCCCCCGGCCGCCCGGCCGGTACCACTCGACGATCGAGTTGATCATCCCGAAGACCAGCCGGGTCGCGAGCCGTACCTCCATGTCGCCGCGTACCTCCCCGTCGGCGGCGGCCGCCCTCAGCAGTTCGGCGACCCGGTGGTCGAAGTCGCGGCGCCGCTCCAGCGCCCATCGCTCGGTGTCGGTGTTGCCGCGCACGCGCAGCAGCAGCGTCACGTACGGCAGTTCGCCGATGAGCACCTCGACCATGCGCCGCACGACGTACTCCAGGCGCTCCGAGGCGTGCCCCACGCGTGCGTGCTCCTCGTCGAGGATCGCGAAGAGGCCCTCCAGGGCGCGGCTGACGGCCCGCCGCAGCAGTTCCTCCTTGCCGGCGACGTGGTGGTAGATCGACGACTTGGAGATGCCGGCCGCCTTGGAGAGGTGCTCCATGGAGGTGCCGTCGTAGCCGCGCTCGTTGAAGACCTGGACCGCGACGGAGAGCAGCGTCTCCGGGGTGTACGTGTCGCGCTTGGCGGTGGTCACGAGGCGCCCTCCCGCTTCTCGGTGGCGTAGGAGTGCCGGTAGAGCGCGAGGGACGGCGCGTACCGTCCGGAGGGGTCGCGCTCGTGGAGGTCGTCCAGGAGGGCGCAGGCCCAGGTGCGCCCCAGTCTGCGGCTCCACTCGAAGGGGCCGAGGGGATAGTTCACGCCCAGGCGCATCGCGGTGTCGATGTCCTCCTCGGTGGCCACGCCCTTGGCCACGGCGTCGTGTGCGAGGTCGACGATCCGCGCGACCGTCCGGGCGACGATCATGCCGGGGACGTCGCCGATGACGCTGACGTCCTTGCCGAGCGCCTGGAACAGGCCGATCGCCTCGGACATCGTCTGTGTGGAGGTGTCCTGGGAGGCGGACAGGGCGATGCGGGTGGCCTTGCGGTAGTCCAGGGCGAGGTCGAAGTAGACGACGTCGCGGAACTCCACGGAGGTCTGGCCGTCTGCGAGGGCGAGCTGGCCGCCGCCGGGCAGTACCAGGCGGGTGCCGTGGTCCTCTTCCTCCTCGCGGACCTGGATGCCCGCCTCGCGGATCAGCGCGAGCAGTTCGGAGGCGGGGCCCAGATTGCCCTCGGCGACGACGTACGCGGGCGGCTGTGCCTGCTCCGCGGTGTGCGGTTCGGCCCGCTCGGCGGCCCCGGTCCCGTCGGAGTAGTCGTACCAGCCCCGGCCGGTCTTGCGGCCGAGGCGGCCCGACTCGACCAGGCGGCGCTGGGCGAGCGACGGCGTGAAGCGCACGTCCTGGAAGAAGGCCCGCCACACGGAGTGCGTCACCGACTCGTTGACGTCCTGTCCGATCAGGTCGGTCAGCTCGAAGGCGCCCATTCTGAACCCGCCCGACTCGCGCAGGATCGCGTCGATGGTGGCCGGGTCGGCGCCCTGCGCCTCGTAGACGGCGAACGCCTCGGCGTAGAAGGGCCGCGCGATGCGGTTGACGATGAACCCGGGGGTGTCGGCGCAGGCGACCGGTGTCTTGCCCCAGGAGCGGGCGGTCTCGTACGCGCGCGTGGCCGAGGTGACGTCGGTGGCGTACCCGGAGACCACCTCGACGAGCGGCAGCAGCGGCGCGGGGTTGAAGAAGTGCAGGCCGACCAGGCGGCCCGGGTTGCGCAGGGCGCCCCCGACGGCGGTCACCGACAGGGACGAGGTGTTGGTGGCGAGCAGACAGTCCTCGCCGACGACGTCCTCCAGCTGCCCGAACAGCTCCTGCTTGGCCTCCAGACGCTCCACGACGGCCTCGACGACCAGGGAGCAGTCGGCGAGGTCGGCAAGGCTCTCCGCGGGCCGCAGCCGGGCCCGTGCCTCGTCCCGGTCGGTGGCGGCGAGGCGGCCCTTCTCGACGAGCCGGTCCAGGCGGGCGCCGATCGCGGCGGCCGCCTCACGGGCACGGCCGGGCACGGCGTCGTGCAACCGCACGGTCTGGCCCGCGACCAGCGCGACCTGGGCGATGCCCTGGCCCATGGTGCCGGTGCCGACGACGGCCACGGGGCTGCTGAGGTCGAGTGCTGTCATGTGCGCGATCCTCCCGCACGGGGATTTCCACAGATGCGGCAGGCCCCCTTGTCCCGACCGATCGTTCGGTTACTCTAGCCCTGACTGGCTGTTCCTGCCCAGGTTTCCGCCAGGTCATGAGCTCGACGGAGAGTTCTCAAGACGAGGAGTTGGTCCCGCATGGCCGCCGCCGAACCGACCGCGCACGCTCTGATCGCCCAGCACCGGCCCACCCTCGACCAGGCCCTGGAAGCGATCCGCACCCGCGCGTACTGGTCCCCCCACCCGGAACACCCCAAGGCCTACGGGGAGAACGGCAGTCTGGACGCGGCGGCCGGCAAGGCCGCCTTCGACACCGTCCTGCACACCCGCCTCGACCTCGGGCAGCCCGGCACCGACGACTGGGTGGGCGGCGAGGTCTCGCCGTACGGCGTGGAACTGGGCGTGACCTACCCGCACGCGGACGTGGACACACTGCTGCCGGCCATGCGGGCCGGACAGCGCGCCTGGCGGGACGCGGGCGCGGAACTGCGCGCGGTGGTCTGTCTGGAGATCCTCAAGCGGATCAGCGACCGCACGCACGAGTTCGCGCACGCGGTCATGCACACCTCCGGCCAGGCCTTCATGATGGCGTTCCAGGCGGGCGGGCCGCACGCCCAGGACCGCGGCCTGGAGGCGATCGCGTACGCGTACGCGGAGCAGGTCCGCACGCCCGCCGCGGCGGAGTGGAGCAAGCCCCAGGGCAAGCGCGACCCGCTCGCGATGACCAAGAGCTTCACGCCGGTACCGCGCGGGGTCGCCCTGCTCATCGGCTGCAACACCTTCCCGACGTGGAACGGCTACCCGGGCCTGTTCGCCTCCCTGGCCACCGGCAACGCGGTCCTGGTCAAGCCCCACCCGCGCGCGGTGCTGCCGCTCGCGCTGACCGTGGGCGTCGCCCGTGAGGTGCTCGCCGCGGCCGGCTTCGACCCGAACCTGGTCGCGCTGGCCGCCGAACGGCCCGGCGAGGGCATCGCCAAGACCCTGGCCACCCGCCCCGAGATCAGGATCGTCGACTACACCGGCTCGACCGTCTTCGGCGACTGGCTGGAGGCCAACGCCCGCCAGGCGCAGGTCTACACCGAGAAGGCCGGCGTCAACACGGTGATCGTGCACTCCACCGCGAACTACAAGGGCATGCTCGCCAACCTGGCGTTCTCGCTCTCCCTGTACAGCGGCCAGATGTGCACGACCCCGCAGAACCTGCTGATCCCCCGCGACGGCATCCGCACCGACGAGGGCGCGAAGACCTACGACGAGGTCGTCGCCGACCTCGCCCGCTCGGTCGACGGCCTCCTGGGCGACGACGCCCGCGCGAACGCGCTGCTCGGCGCGATCGTCAACCCGGACGTGAAGGCCCGCCTGGAGGCCGCCGCGGGCCTCGGCGAGGTCGCCCTCGCCTCCCGTGAGGTGAGCAACCCGGAGTTCCCGGACGCGATCGTGCGCACCCCGGTGATCGTGAAGCTGGACGGGGCGCGGAAGTACTGGGAGGGGACGGACGACGAGGCCGCCTACATGGGTGAGTGCTTCGGCCCGGTCTCCTTCGCCGTCGCCGTCGACTCCGCGGCCGACGCGGTCGCCCTGCTGCGGCGCACGGTGCGCGAGAAGGGCGCGATGACGGTCGGCGCGTACACCACCGACGAGGAGGTCGAGCAGGCGATCGAGGAGGCCTGCCTGGAGGAGGCCGCGCAACTGTCGCTCAACCTCACCGGCGGGGTCTACGTCAACCAGACGGCAGCGTTCTCCGACTTCCACGGCTCGGGCGGCAACCCGGCGGCCAACGCGGCCCTCACCGACGGCGCGTTCGTCGCGAACCGCTTCCGCGTGGTGGAGGTCCGCAGGGACGCCTAGCCGCCTGGCCGTCTGGTCTGGCTGTCCGGCTGTCTGGCTGACCGTCCGGTCGGCTGGTCCGGCCGGTTGACTTGCCGTCCGGTCGGCTACGGGACGTGCGGTGCGCCCCCGGTGGCGCTCCAGTGGTACAGCGTCATGGCCACACTGGTCGCGAGGTTGTAGCTGGAGACCTGGGGGCGCATCGGCAGCGCGAGAAGGTGGTCGGCACGCGCGCGCAGCTCGGCGGAGAGCCCGCTGCGCTCCGAACCGAAGGCCAGCAGGGCGTCGTCCGGCAGTCCGACGGCCCGGATGTCGTCGCCCTCCGGGTCCAGGGCGAACACCGGGCCGACCGGCAGTTCGTCGACGGCCAGCCGCTCCACGGCGGTCGCGAAGTGCAGCCCGGCCCCGCCGCGCACCACGGTCGGATGCCAGGGGTCGAGCGTGCCGGTGGTGACCACCCCGGTCGCCCCGAAACCGGCGGCCAGCCGGATCACCGCGCCCGCGTTGCCGAGGTTGCGCGGATTGTCGAGGACCACGACGGGCGTACTGCGGGGCGTCTGCCCCAGCCGTTCCAGGTTGGCCGCGCGGGAGGGACGTACGGCCAGGCCGGCGACCGCCGTGGGGTGCGGGCGCGGCACCAGCGAGGTGTACGTCGCCTCCGGCACCTCCGTCAGGAGCGCGTCCAGGGCCTCGCGCACATCGGGGGCGAGTTCGTCGGCGAGGGCGAGCGCCGCCCGCCGGTCGGCGGTGACCGCCACCGGGACCTCGGCACCGAAGCGCACGGCGTGCTTGAGGGCGTGGAAGCCGTCGAGCAGGACGGAGGCGTCGGCGAGCCGGCGCCACCGGCCGAGCGGGTCGGAGCCGGCGGTCACGGGGTCGGTCATGCGGTGAACCCTACGTGCGTGTGCTCGGGGTTCTCCTCGGCCCGCGGCTCCGCTGCCGGCGTCCGTGTCCGGCCTCCACGGGGAAACAGCTGTCCACGCGCGCGTGCCGCCCATCCGCCCAGCCGGTGCAGGAACGTCGTCGGCAGGAAGACGGCGTCCGTCGCGATCATCGCCAGTGAGAAGAACGGCAGCCCGAGCAGCACCGCGATCACCGCGTGCTCCACCATCATCAGGGCCAGCAGCACGTTCTTCAGCCGCCGGTTGGCGAGCGTGAACGGGAAGGCGACCTGCACGATCACGGTCCCGTAGGTCGCGAGCATGACCATCGTGCCGCTGCCGGCCAGCAGGTCGGCGAGCGCGGGCCAGGGCGAGAAGTAGTCCAGGTGCAGCGGGTAGTACGCGGCGGTGCCGTCCTGCCAGCGCGAGCCCTGGATCTTGTACCAGCCGGCCGTCGCGTAGATCAGACAGGCCTCGGCCATGATCACGACGAGGGCGCCGTTGTGCAGGAGGTTGCCGATCACGTCGAGCAGGACCCGGGGCTCCGCCGACTTCGTGCGGCGCCCGACGGCCCACCACAGACCCTGCGCGGTCCACGCCGCCCACAGGAGCGCCGGAATGGCCCAGTCGCTGTGGAAACGGCCCGCCACGGTCACCGTGACCAGGACGAACCCGGACGCGGCCCACAGGACCGGACCCACCCGGTCCGTGACCCGCTCCCCACGCGCGCGTGCCTCGTCCGCGCGTCGCGCCCGCCGTGCGTCCAGCGACCACACCCGGCCGCACCGCATGAACACGAGGTAGATCGACATCAGGTGCAGGACGTTGTCTCCGCCGTCACCCATGAAGACGCTGCGGTTCTGGAGCGAGAGCACACCGACCATGAACAGGACCGACATCGCGCGCGTGCGCCAGCCGAGGAGCAGCAGCGCGGCGGCGAGCAGCGCGAGCAGGTACACCGCCTCGAACCAGCCCCGCCCGTCCGACCACATCAGCACGGTGAACGCGCCGTTGGTGTCGAGCAGTTGCCGGGCGAGCTCCCAGTTCCAGGGCCCGTCGGGGCCGTAGAGCTCCTGACGGTGGGGAAACTCGCGCAGCAGGAACAGCAGCCAGGTGGCGCTGAAGCCGATCCGGATTACGGCGCTCTGGTACGGCGCGAGCGCCGACTCGGTGACGCGGGCGATGGCGGCGGACACCCCCAGGGAGAACCGGTTCACCTCGCGCCTCCCTCGGTCTCGTCGTCCGGCACCGACCACCAGGACACTTCGCGGTACACCGGACTCATCGACACCTTCTCGGTGCTCCACTTCGGCGGGGTCACGTTGGTGGTCTGCGAACGGACCTGGATCCGCTCGATGACACCGCCGTCACCGGCCGCGCCGCCACTCTCCAGACGCAGCACCACGATGCGGCGCAGATAGGTCTCGGAGAGGGCGCCGCGTATGCCGACGGGGCGGTTGTCGTTGCTGTGCGTGGCGGTGAAGAAGTCCCAGGCGCGGCGCAGCTCGTTCTGCTGGGTGTGGCTCGGCAGCGGATTGCCGTCGATGGCCCGGCCGTCCTGCGCGGACAGGTCGTACCAGCCGGTGGTCCGCGAGCCGCCGTCCGCGGTACGGACCTGGGCGCGGACCTGGACGGCGATGTTCTGCTGCAGCGGGTTCGGCGCGAAGAGCTTCCAGTTCTGCTCGAACTCCGGGTAGATCCACTCGTCGATCGCCTTGCCGTGCGCCTTGGTGACGGTGTTCGACGGGGCGACGTGCAGGAACACCATCCCGACATGGACACAGACGGCCACCGCGACCACGGCGAGCGCCAGCGCGGCACCGATCTGATAGCGGGGGGAGAGGGCGGCCACACCGGTACGGGCCCCGGGCCCACGCGGCTCACTCACGAGTCCGTCTTCGGGGGCGGCGGGGACGGGCCCGGCCGGAGGGGCGTGCCCGGGACCCGCGTGCTCGGCAGGGGAGCCGGGCTCAGGACTTTCGTCTTCGGCCGGGGAGCCGGGCTCACGGCCCCCCGCCTCGACCAAGGAGCCAGACCCACGACCCTCCTCCTCGACCGCAAAGCCGGGCTCACGGCCCCTCTCCGCGACCGCGGAGCCAGGCTCAGGACCTTCCTCCTCGGTCGAGGAACCTTCCTCCTCGGTCGAGGAACCTTCCTCCTCGGTCGAGGAGCCGGGCCCGGAGCCCGCGTCCTCGGCCCGGGAGGCGGGCTCAGGGCTCGGGAGTTCGGCTCGGGGGCGGGGAACGGCGTCCTGGGCAAGAGGCCTCTCCGCCGCCTCCCCTGACGTGATCGGCCCCTTCGGCAAGCCGGATCCTCCGTCGTGCACGTCCATTCCGCCCCGTTCCCCGATGCCGGTCGTCCTCGCGCTGCGTCGCGCAATCGCGAACGGTACTCAGCCTCACCCGTTCGGCGCAGCCCCCTCCCCGCGAGGTCCGTGCCGGGAAAGGCCGGGGGCGGGTTGTCCACAGGGGATGCCCGCAGGTTATCCACAGCGGTTGACACCTTACGACGGCCGTCCCACCATGGAATCGCACGGACCGAACGATCGGTCGGGAGAAGGCTCGGGCAGAGCCGAGGCCACGGCACCCAGCCGGGCCCGAGGTCAAGGGGGACCGCATGGCGACAGCAGCCGCGCACCAGACGGCCCGCACACAGCCGCACGCCACTCACCAGGGCGGCGTCGGCGATGAAGAGGCGTATCAGCGCGTCTTCGACGCCACCGTGGCCGCGGACGAACGCATCGAGCCACGCGACTGGATGCCCGACGCCTACCGCGCGACGCTGGTACGCCAGATCGCCCAGCACGCCCACTCCGAGATCATCGGCATGCAGCCGGAGGCCAACTGGATCACCCGCGCGCCGTCCCTGCGCCGCAAGGCCATCCTCATGGCGAAGGTCCAGGACGAGGCGGGCCACGGGCTCTACCTGTACAGCGCGGCCGAGACCCTCGGAGTCAGCCGCGAGGAACTGCTCGACAAGCTCCACACCGGCCGCCAGAAGTACTCCTCGATCTTCAACTACCCCACGCTGACCTGGGCGGACGTCGGCGCGATCGGCTGGCTGGTGGACGGCGCCGCGATCACCAACCAGGTGCCCCTGTGCCGCTGCTCCTACGGGCCGTACGCGCGCGCGATGGTCCGCGTCTGCAAGGAGGAGTCCTTCCACCAGCGCCAGGGGTACGAGCTGCTGCTGGCCCTCAGCCGAGGCACCCCGGAGCAGCACGCGATGGCGCAGGACGCGGTGAACCGCTGGTGGTGGCCGTCACTGATGATGTTCGGTCCGCCCGACGACGAGTCCGCGCACTCCGCGCAGTCGATGACCTGGAAGATCAAGCGCCACTCGAACGACGAACTGCGCCGGCGCTTCGTCGACATCTGCGTCCCCCAGGCGGCCTCGCTCGGCCTCACGCTCCCCGACCCGGACCTGAAGTGGAACGAGGAACGGGGGCACCACGACTTCGGCCCCATCGACTGGACCGAGTTCAAGGAAGTCCTCAAGGGCAACGGCCCCTGCAACGAGCAGCGGATGACACAGCGCAGGCGCGCACACGAAGAGGGCGCCTGGGTACGAGAGGCGGCCGCCGCCCACGCGGCCAGACACAACTCAGGGACGGAAGTGGAGCAGGCATGACGAACACCGACTGGCCCCTGTGGGAGGTTTTCGTGCGCTCCCGGCGCGGCCTCTCCCACACGCACGCCGGCAGCCTGCACGCGCCGGACGCCGAGTTCGCCCTGCGCAACGCGCGCGACCTGTACACCCGGCGCGGCGAGGGCGTCTCGATCTGGGTCGTGCCGTCCTCCGCGGTCACGGCCTCCTCGCCGGACGAGAAGGACCCGTTCTTCGAACCGGCCGCCGACAAGCCGTACCGGCACCCGACGTTCTACGAGATCCCGGAGGGGGTGAAGCACCTGTGACCACGACCCGGCACACGACCACGACCACCGCCGCCCTCGCCCTGGGCGACGACGCCCTGGTGCTCTCCCACCGCCTGGGGGAGTGGATGGGCCACGCACCGGTGCTGGAGGAGGACGTCGCCCTCGCCAACATCGCCCTCGACCTGCTGGGCCAGGCCCGCATCCTGCTGTCGATGGCCGGGGACGAGGACGAGCTGGCGTACCTGCGCGAGGAACGCGCCTTCCGCAACCTCCAGTTGGTCGAACAGCCCAACGGCGACTTCGCCCACACCATCGTCCGACAGCTGTACTTCTCGACCTACCAGCACCTGCTGTACGCGCGGCTGGCGGTCGTGGAGGGCCCGTTCGCGGGACTGGCGACGAAGGCCGTCAAGGAGGTCGCCTACCACCGCGACCACGCCGAACAGTGGACGCTGCGGCTCGGCGACGGCACCGAGGAGAGCCACGTGCGGATGCAGCGGGCCTGCACGGCACTGTGGCGCTTCACCGGGGAGATGTTCCGCCCCGTGGACGGGCTCGACCACGACCGGCCGGACCTGGAGAAGGCCTGGCTGGAGTCGGTGCGGAGCGTGCTGGGGCGGGCCGGCCTGGCCGTGCCCGAGGGCGCGCGCACCGGCGCCTGGAGCGCCGGCGCGGGCCGCGAGGGTCTGCACACCGAGTCCTTCGGCCGGATGCTCGCCGAGATGCAGCACCTGCACCGCAGCCACCCGGGCGCGTCATGGTGACGCCCGGAAGGCCGGCACCGGCGGCACCCACCCCGCTGGAGGCGGAACTCCTCGCGGTAGCGGGCGCGGTGCCCGATCCCGAACTGCCCGTGCTCACCCTCCGGGAACTCGGGGTGCTGCGCGCGGTGCACGTACGCGACGCGGACACCGTCGAGGTCGATCTGACCCCCACCTACACCGGCTGCCCGGCGGTGGAGGCGATGTCCCTGGACATCGAACGGGCGCTGCGCGAGCACGGGGTACGGGAGGTCACCGTACGCACCGTGCTGCTCCCCGCCTGGTCGACCGACGACATCTCCGCCGAAGGGCGCCGCAAACTCCAGGAGTTCGGCATCGCACCGCCCCGCGTGCGTGAGGCGGCCGAACCGGTCGGCGTCACCCTGGGCCCCACCCGCACCATCGGCCCGGCGCCCACGGGGACCGGGGCGGCGTCGGACGTGGACCCGGTCCGCTGCCCGCACTGCGGGTCCGCCGACACCGAGTTGCTCAGCCGCTTCTCCTCCACCGCCTGCAAGGCGCTGCGCCGCTGCCTCGCCTGCCGTGAACCCTTCGACCACTTCAAGGAGTTGTGATGGCCCGCTTCCACCCGCTCCAGGTGGCCGCGGTGGACCACCTCACCGACGACTCCGTCACCCTCACCCTCGCCGTCCCCGCCGCACTGCGCGAGGAGTACCGGCACGCGCCCGGGCAACACCTCGCCCTGCGACGCGTGACCGACGGGACCGAGGTCCGGCGGACCTACTCGATCTGCTCGCCCGCGCCCGACCCCGGCGGCGAGGGGCCCCGCACGCTTCGGGTGGGCGTGCGGCTGGTCGAGGGTGGCGCCTTCTCCACCTACGCGCTGAAGGAGATCGACGTCGGCGACGAGCTGGACGTGATGACTCCGGCGGGCCGGTTCACCCTCGCCCCCGCGCCCGGCCGGTACGCGGCGATCGTCGGCGGCAGCGGAATCACCCCCGTGCTGTCGATCGTCTCGACGCTGCTGGCCCGCGAGCCCGAGGCCCGGTTCTGTCTCATCCGCAGCGACCGGACGGCCGCCTCGACGATGTTCCTGGAGGAGGTCGCCGACCTCAAGGACCGCTACCCCGAGCGGTTCCAGCTGGTCACCGTGCTCTCCCGGGAGGAGCAGCAGACCGGGCTGCCGTCCGGGCGGCTGGACCGGGAGCGGCTGACCGGGCTGCTCCCTTCGCTGCTGCCGGTGCGGGATGTGGCGGGGTGGTTCCTGTGCGGGCCGTTCGGGCTCGTCCAGGGCGCCGAGCAGGCACTGCGGGAGATCGGGGTCGCGCGGTCCCGGATCCACGAGGAGATCTTCCACGTGGAGGTCACGGCACCCCTGGCCCGCACGGCGGCCCCCGCCCACAGCACCGTGACCGCCCGGCTCGACGGCCGGGGCGGCAGCTGGCCCGTGCGGGACGGGGAATCGGTCCTGGAGACGGTGCTGCGCAACCGGCCCGACGCGCCCTACGCATGCAAAGGCGGGGTGTGCGGGACCTGCCGGGCCTTCCTGGTCTCCGGCGAGGTGCGCATGGACCGCAACTTCGCGCTGGAACCGGAGGAGACGGCTTCCGGATATGTACTGGCGTGCCAGTCGCATCCGCTGACGGAGGCGGTGGAGGTGGACTTCGACCGGTGAGGAGCCCGCAGTGAGGAGACGACCGACCGTTCCCTTCTTCTAGAACCTGTTCTATCTTGACGCTCCGTCAGATCAGCTGACCCGTCGGGAGGACAGGCCGTGGACTTCACCTTCACCGAGGAGCAGCAGGCTGCGGTCGAGGCGGCGCGGGGGGTGTTCGCCGGGGTCGCCCCCGACGGCGTGCCGAGCCCGGCGGTCACCAGGGGCGCCGTGGCCGACGACCTCGACCGCGCACTGTGGGCCACGCTCGCCTCGGCGGACCTGCTGAGCCTGCTGCTGGACGAGGAGTCCGGCGGGGCCGGTCTCGACGCGGTCGCCCTCTGTCTGGTGCTGCGCGAGTCGGCGAAGGTGCTGGCCCGGGTGCCGCTGCTGGAGAGCAGCGCGGCCGTGGCCGCCCTGCAGGCCTACGGCGGACCGGAGTTGCGGTCGTCGCTGCTCACCCGGGCCGGCCGGGGCGAGATCGTCCTCACCGTCGCCGCGAACGGCCGCACCGGCCACGACCCGGCCGAACTCGCCGTGACCGCAAGGCAGTACGGCCCGGGCGGTGACGATTGGGTGCTGGACGGCGTCCAGACGATGGTGCCGTGGGCGTACGACGCCGACTACGTCGTCGTACCGGCGCGCACCGGGGACGACCGGAGCGTCCTCGCCGTCGTGCCACGGGGACACGAAGGCGTGGTGCTCGCCGAGCAGATCTCCACCACCGGCGAGCGGCTGGGCGAACTGCGCCTCGAGTCGGCGCGGATCGCCGCCCGGGACGTCATCACCGCCGACGGCGCCTGGGAGTGGCTGCGCGCCCTGCTGACCACCGGGACGTGCGCGCAGGCGCTCGGTCTGGGCGAGCGGGTACTCGGGATGACCAGCGAGTACGCAGGCAAGCGGGAGCAGTTCGGACACCCGATCGCCAGCTTCCAGGCCGTCGCCGTGCAGGCCGCCGACCGTTACATCGACCTCCGCGCGATGGAGGTCACGCTGTGGCAGGCCGCGTGGCGGATCGCCTCCGGGGCACCGGGCGCACTGCCGGCCTCCGGTGATGTCGCCGTGGCCAAGATCTGGGCGTCGGAAGGCGTACGGCGGGTCGTGCAGACCGCACAGCATCTGCACGGAGGCTTCGGCGCCGACGTCGACTACCCCCTGCACCGGTACCACGCCTGGGCCAAGCACCTGGAGCTGTCACTCGGCCCGGCCGCGGCGCACGAGGAAGCCCTGGGCGACCTACTGGCCGCCCACCCCCTCGGCTGACGCCCACCGCATCGAGGCCGCACAACCGACCCACGGAAACGAACCGGGGGGCCCGGCGGAACGACCGGGCGGCCCGGGGCGGGAACGCGACCCGGACCCGGCGACCCGGCAACCCGGCAACCCGGCAACCCGGCAACCCGGCAACCCGGGAAAGTAAACCGGCGGCTTGACGCCTTACAGGACGAAGCCCGGGTTGCCCTCGTCCGTGACGACTGGACGGCCCGTGGCGGCCCAGATCTGCATGCCGCCGTCGACGTTCACGGCGTCGATGCCCTGCTGGACGAGGTACATCGTGACCTGGGCCGAACGACCGCCGGAGCGGCAGATCACATGGATTCGCCCGTCCTGCGGAGCCGCCTCGGTCAGCTCACCGTAGCGGGCGACGAATTCGCTGATGGGAATGTGCAGTGCCCCTTCGGCGTGACCCGCCTGCCACTCGTCGTCCTCACGGACGTCCAGCAGGAAGTCGTCGTCCTTGAGGTCGCCGACCGCGACCGTGGGCACACCAGCTCCGAAACTCATGCCCCGACGCTACCCGACCGGACACACGGCCCAACCGGCCCGCCGACCGGCCCGTCAACCAGTCAGCCGACCGGTTCGCCGGACGGCCCGCCGACCGGTTCGCCGGACGGCGACCCGTAGGCCTTGCGCCCGGAAGCGGAGCAACGGCAGGTCCGCCGACCGGTCAGCTCGGGTCCGCTAACCCACCAGCTCGGCGAGCTCCGCCTCCCGGGCGGCGACGTCGGCGAGGAGCTTGTCGGCGATCTCGTCCAGGAGCCGGTCGGGGTCGTCCGGGGCCATCCGGAGCATCGAGCCGATCGCGCTGTCCTCCAGCTCCCGGGCGACCAGGGCCAGCATCTCCTTGCGCTGAGCCAGCCACTCGAGCCGGGCGTAGAGCTCCTCGCTGGGGCTCGGACTGCGCTCCGCCGGCGCCGGGCCGGCCGCCCACTCCTGGGCCAGCTCACGCAGCAGGGCCTCCTCGCCACGGGCGTAGGCGGCGTTGACGCGGGTGATGAACTCCTCGCGCCGGGCCCGCTCGGCGTCCTCCTGGGCCAGGTCCGGGTGTGCCTTGCGGGCCAGCTCGCGGTACAGCTTGCGGGCCTCCTCGCTGGGCCGGACCCGCTGCGGGGGCCGGACCGGCTGGTCCGTGAGCATCGCCTCGGCCTCCGGGAACAGCCCCTCGCCGTCCATCCAGCCGTGGAACAGCTCCTCGACCCCCGGCATCGGCATGACCCGGGCCCGCGCCTCGGCGGCCTTGCGCAGGTCCTCGGGATCACCGGTGCGGTCGGCCCTGGCCTCGGCGATCTGGGCATCCAGTTCGTCGAGGCGGGCGTACATCGGACCGAGTTTCTGATGGTGGAGCCGCGAGAAGTTCTCGGTCTCGACGCGGAAGGTCTCCACCGCGATCTCGAACTCGATCAATGCCTGCTCGGCGGCCCGCACGGCCTGCTCCAGCCGTGCCTCGGGCCGGGGCTGCTCAGCTTCGGGGGTCGTCACCCGCCCAGCCTAGGCCAACGCTCCCCCGAACCCGCCCGGCCGACCACCGCCGGCCCCCCGGGCCCGTCCTGCTGTTCCCTTTCCACCCACCCGCGCCTCAAAGCTCGTCCATCCATCCGTCCATCTGTCCGCGCCTCAACGCCCGTCCGCCCGTCCGCCCGCGCATCCACGCATCCACGCGTCACACGCCTGTCTCCGCCGCGATCCGCCCAGCCCGTACCGCCGTCACCAGCTCCGAGTGGTCCGCCTCGGTGCGATCGGCGTAGGCGACGGCGAACGTGGCGATCGCCTCGTCGAGTTCCTCGTTCTTGCCGCAGTAACCGGCGATGAGACGGGGGTCGGCGCTGTGGGAGTGGGCGCGGGCGAGGAGCGCGCCGGTCATCCGGCCGTAGTCGTCGACCTGGTCGGCGGCGAGCGCGGCCGGATCGACGCTGCCCTTTCGGTTGCGGAACTGCCTTACCTGGAAGGGGAGTCCGTCCACCGTCGTCCAGCCGAGCAGTATGTCGCTGACGACCTGCATGCGCTTCTGGCCGATGACCACCCGGCGTCCCTCGTGGTCCACCTGCGGCGCCTCGAAGCCGGCGGTCGCCAGATGCGGGACCAGGGCCGACGCACGGGCCTCCTTCACCTGGAGGACCAGCGGCTCGCCCCGGTGGTCCAGCAGCAGCACCACGTACGACCTCGTCCCCACACTGCCCGTGCCGACGATGCGGAAGGCGACGTCATGGACCGCGTGACGGGCCAGCAGGGGGTGGCGGTCCTCCGACAGGGTGGTCAGGTAGTGCTCCAGCGACGCGGCCACCGCATGGGCCTCCGCGTCCGGGACACGGCGCAGCACCGGCGCCGCGTCGACGAAGCGGCGGCCGCCGTTCTCCGTCGGCTCGGTCGACTTCGCCGCGAACCGCCCACTGGTGTTGGCCCGCGCCTTCTCCGAGACCCGCTCCAGGGTGCCCAGCAGGTCATGGGCGTCGGTGTGGGAGACCAGTTCCTCGTCGGCGATGGCGTTCCACGCGTCCAGCACCGGAAGCTTGGCCAGGAGCCGCATGGTGCGGCGGTAGGAGCCTGCCGCGCCGTGCGCCGCCCGGCGGCAGGTGTCCTCGTCCGCGCCGGCCTCCCGGCCTGCCAGCACCAGGGAGGCGGCGAGGCGCTTGAGGTCCCATTCCCAGGGGCCTTCGACCGTCTCGTCGAAGTCGTTCAGGTCGATGACCAGGCCGCCCCGGGCGTCGCCGTACAGACCGAAGTTCGCGGCGTGGGCGTCGCCGCAGATCTGGGCACGGATCCCGGTCATGGCGGTGCGGGCCAGGTCGTACGCCATGAGTCCGGCCGAGCCGCGCAGGAACGCGAACGGCGTCGCCGCCATCCGGCCGACCCGGATCGGGGTCAGCTCCGGAATGCGGCCCCGGCCGGACTCCTCGACCGCCGTCACCGCGTCCGGCCGGGAGGCGTCCAGGTCGAATGCGGCATGCGCCGAGCGCGGCACCCGGCCGCGCAGGGCCTTGCCCTCTTCCTTGGGCGGCCGCGGGGCTGCCCCCGCCTCCGGTCCTGCGGAGGGCCGCCCGCCGGGCCACTCGGCGAAGCCGCGTACCCGGGGAAGCCTGTGCGCCCCGCCCATCTCCGTCCCCGCACCACCGGCCTCGGTCACCACGACCGCCTCCCCCGCACACGTACGCCGTCGGCTCGACGAGCCGAACATCAACTCGTGCAGACCGTACAGCCCGGCGACCGGACAGCGTCAGCCCCTGTGGACAACCGCCCACCTGTGGAAATCCCTCATCCGCCTCACTCGCCCACACGCCCGTGTCCACCCCCGTGCCCACCCCCGTGGCCCCACTCACCCACCCCGCCGTACAGCCGGACCACTGCACGCCCCCACGCCGGACGAGGGCGTCACGCCGACCGACATGTTTCACGTGAAACACACCACGCCAGAACCCCCAACCCGACAATCACCCCGCCCCGCACTCACCCACCCCGGCCCCGGCCCCCGCCACCGCACCCGCACCCCACCCGCACCCGCCTCACCACGCACAAGGCAGCTCCACAGCGATCGTGGTCGGTCCGCCGACCGGGCTGTCCACGCCCACCACCCCGTCCAGCGCGGCGACCCGCACCAGCCGGCCCTAGACGTAGTGGGCGGCCAACCAGCACAGGTCGGCGAGAGTGCCGGGGGCGCGGACGGCCGTGCGCAGGCGCTCACGCAGGGTGCCGGTGAGCGGCTTGTACGCCTCGGGGATCTCGCGGCCCGTCCAGTCCGCGACCTGGCGGCGTTCGGCCCCGGCGATCCGGCGGATCAGCAGCACCGCCTCGGGCAGCATCCAGACGCCGACGACCACCAGCGTGCCGATGGCCGCGATGAGCGGCACGGTGACGAAGAGATAGGTACCGACGGCCATCACCGTGGCGATGAGCAGCCGACCCGTGGGTCGTCCCGCCCGCCGGATCACCGTCACCATCGGGATCGTTTGCGCCACACATCCAACGCTGGGCCGCGCCCGGGGCGAACGCGGTGCAGCCCGCTACACCCTCGTGCGGCCCCACCGGTCACCGCCGCGCCGCACCGGCCGTCACGGGCCCACGACCCTGAGATGTTCCTCACACACCGTGAGCAACCGTGGCCTGTACTCAACCGTCCCGAAAGGCACGTCACGGAACACGCGAAAGCCCCGCAGGTCCGAGACCTGCGGGGCTTTCAGCTTGTGCGCGAGGGGGGAGTTGAACCCCCACGCCCTTTCGGGCACTGGAACCTGAATCCAGCGCGTCTGCCTATTCCGCCACCCGCGCATTGGGTGTGTCTTCGAGCTTGTGGGCTTTTCGGCCTGGCGCCTTCCGACATGCAGAACATTAGCACGCGGGCCAGGGTGCGTTCACATCCCTTCTGCGCGGGCAGGGAGCAGGTGGGAGGCCTTCGGCAGCCCCGTACGTCTCGGCGGTGACTGGTTCACGTATCAACCTCGTACCTAAGCCGGCCGTCTCCCCGGGAGCCGGACGAGGACCACAGTCAGGTGCGGGACACTGGTCCTCGGCCGCCTCTACGATCCTGGGCAGCAGCAGGTGCGCAAGAGGGCGTCGACACCCGTCGACGGGGCCGACAGGGGGAACCAGCCGATTCACCGGCGCGTGGATACGATCAGTAAGCGGTACCAGGTAAGCAGCACGGCACGGGACAGCAGCCACTACGGAGGAGGTGCCCCATGGGAGTCCTGAAGAAGTTCGAGCAGCGTCTCGAGGGTCTGGTCAACGGCACCTTCGCCAAGGTCTTCAAGTCCGAGGTCCAGCCCGTGGAGATCGCCGGTGCGCTCCAGCGCGAGTGCGACAACAACGCGACCATCTGGAACCGGGACCGGACCGTCGTCCCCAACGACTTCATCGTGGAACTGAGCACGCCGGACCACGAGCGGCTCAGCCCGTACTCCGGCCAGCTCGGCGACGAGCTCGCCGGCATGGTGCGCGACTACGCCAAGCAGCAGCGCTACACCTTCATGGGGCCGATCAAGGTCAACCTGGAGAAGGCCGACGACCTCGACACCGGTCTGTACCGGGTGCGCAGCCGTACGCTCGCCTCCTCCAGCAGCCAGGCGCCTGAACAGGCGCCCGCCGGCGGCCGGCAGCGCCCCGGCGGGCCCGGTTATCCCGGCGCGGGAGCCGGCGCCGCTCCGCCCATGCCGTCCGCCCCGCCGCCCGGCTCCCGTCCCGGTGGCTACGGCTACCTGCCCGCCACGGGCGCGGCGGCCGGAGGCCTGGCCGGGGCCCCGCAGCCCGGGTCACGCACCCGCCACTGGATCGAGATCAACGGCACCCGCCACCAGATCTCCCGCGGGACGCTCGTCATGGGCCGCAGCACCGAGGCCGACGTACGGATCGACGACCCCGGCGTATCCCGCCGGCACTGCGAGATCCGGACCGGCTCGCCCTCGACGATCCAGGATCTCGGCTCCACCAACGGCATCGTGGTGGACGGACAGCACACCACCCGCGCTACGCTCCGCGACGGCTCGCGGATCGTCGTGGGCAGCACCACCATCATTTACCGGCAAGCCGAAGGGTGAAGCGGGGGCAATGTCAGAGCTGACCCTCACGGTCATGCGGCTGGGTTTTCTGGCCGTACTGTGGCTGTTCGTCATCGTGGCCGTGCAGGTCATTCGCAGCGACCTCTTCGGTACGCGTGTCACCCAGCGCGGTGCGCGCCGGGAGGCCGGGCGGGCGCAGCAGGCACAGCGCCAGCAGGCGCCTCCTCAGCAGCGCCAGCAGCCCGCCGCCGCGGGCCGCACACGTCGCAACGCACCTACCAAGCTGGTCGTGTCCGAGGGCACCCTCACCGGCACGACCGTCGCGCTCCAGGGCCAGACCATCACTCTGGGCCGGGCGCACGACAGCACGATCGTGCTGGACGACGACTACGCCTCCAGCCGCCATGCCAGGATCTACCCGGACCGCGACGGCCAGTGGATCGTCGAGGACCTGGGCTCCACCAACGGCACGTATCTCGACCGATCGCGGCTGACGACTCCCACACCGATCCCGTTGGGCGCGCCGATCCGTATCGGCAAGACCGTCATCGAGCTTCGGAAGTAGTGCTACATCATGAGTGAGCGCGAGCGGAGCGAGCACGCGGCGGCGGCCGGCACCCATGGCCCCGGTGTGCTCCCGACCGGAGGGTGGGCAGTGTGGCTCGACACGACCGGCTGTACCCGGGGCCGACGGGCGAGGTGCGCATGAGTCTGTCACTGCGTTTCGCCGCCGGATCGCACAAGGGCATGATCCGGGAGGGCAACGAGGACTCCGGTTACGCCGGACCGCGCCTGCTCGCCATCGCCGACGGCATGGGCGGCGCCGCCGCCGGTGAGGTCGCCTCCTCCGAGGCCATCTCCACCATCGTCGCCCTTGACGACGACGTGCCCGGCTCCGACGTGCTCACCTCGCTCGGTACGGCCGTCCAGCGTGCCAACGACCAGCTGCGCTCGCTGGTCGAGGAGGACCCCCAGCTCGAGGGCATGGGGACCACCCTGACCGCCCTGCTGTGGACCGGCCAGCGCCTCGGCCTCGTCCACGTCGGCGACTCGCGCGCGTACCTCCTGCGCGACGGCGTACTGACGCAGATCACCCAGGACCACACCTGGGTGCAGCGCCTCGTCGACGAGGGCCGCATCACCGAGGAAGAGGCCACCACCCACCCCCAGCGGTCCCTGCTGATGCGGGCGTTGGGCAGCGGCGAGCATGTCGAGCCGGACCTGTCGATCCGTGAGGTCCGGGCCGGCGACCGCTATCTGATCTGCTCCGACGGCCTGTCCGGCGTGGTCTCCCACCAGACGCTCGAGGACACCCTCGCCAGCTACCAGGGCCCCCAGGAGACCGTGCAGGAGCTGATCCAGCTCGCGCTGCGCGGCGGCGGCCCCGACAACATCACCGTGATCGTCGCCGATGTCCTCGACCTGGACACCGGCGACACCCTCGCCGGGCAGCTGTCCGACGTCCCGGTCGTGGTCGGCGCGGTCGCCGAGAACCAGCTCCAGCTGCACGACAACGGCATCATGCAGACCCCGGCGGGACGCGCCTCGGGCCTCGGCCGCAGGCAGCAGGGGCGCGGTGGGGGCGGCGAGTTCGGCCCGCCCGGCTCCGGCGGGGACATCACCGGTTTCATCCCCACCGACGGCTTCGGCGACTACACCGACGACGACTTCGTGAAGCCCCGCAAGGGCCGTAAATGGCTGAAGAGATCCTTCTACAGCGTGCTCGCGCTCGCCGTGATCGCCGGCGGCCTGTACGGCGGCTGGCGCTGGACGCAGACGCAGTACTACGTCGGCACCAAGGACAAGCACGTCGCGCTGTACCGGGGCATCAGCCAGGACCTGGCCTGGGTATCGCTGTCGAAGGTGGAGAAGGACCACCCCGAGATCGAACTCAAGTACCTCCCGGACTACCAGCAGAAGCTGCTCGAGGCGACGATCGCCGAGGGCAACCTGTCCACCGCCCAGAAGAAGATCGACGAGCTGGCCGTCCAGGCCTCGGCGTGCAAGAAGCACTCCGAGACGCCCACGGCGAGCAAGACCGGTTCGAAGACCGGCGAGGGCCAGGCAGGCGGCACCACGGGAACCACACCCGTCTCCGTCACGTCCAAGGCATCGCCGAGCCCCTCGGCAACCGCGTCCCCGTCCGCACCCGCGACCACTACTCCCACCCCCGGCCCCAGCCTTTCGGAGGAAGAGCAGAAGGTCGTCTCGCGGTGCGGTGAGCAGTAGGCAAGCCGTGAGAGGCCCCGTCACACGATGAGCAGTACTACCAACTCGCCGACGCACCACACGTCCACGATCGGCTCGATCGGCACCCCGAGCCGGCGCAACACCGAGCTCGCGCTCCTGGTGTTCGCCGTCGTGATCCCGGTCTTCGCCTACGCCAACGTGGGCCTCGCCATCAACGAGCAGGTGCCGTCCGGCCTCCTGAGCTACGGCCTGGGCCTCGGCCTGCTGGCCGGCGTCGCGCACCTCGTCGTGCGCAAGTTCGCGCCGTACGCGGACCCGCTGCTGCTGCCGGTGGCGACTCTGCTGAACGGGCTCGGACTCGTCGCCATCTGGCGCCTCGACCAGTCCAAGCTGCTGCAGCGGATCGAGCAGGCCGGTACCGCCGCGCCCCGGCAGCTGCTGTACACGGCGATGGGCATCGCGCTGTTCGTCGTGGTGCTGGTCTTCCTCAAGGACCACCGCGTCCTGCAGCGCTACACCTACATCTCCATGGTCGGCGCGATCTTCCTGCTGCTGCTCCCGCTCGTCCCGGGCCTCGGGAAGAACATCTACGGCGCCAAGATCTGGATCTCGGTGGCCGGTTTCTCCATCCAGCCGGGTGAGTTCGCCAAGATCGTGCTGGCGATCTTCTTCGCCGGCTACCTGATGGTGAAGCGCGACGCGCTCGCCCTGGCCAGCCGCCGCGTCCTCGGCCTGTACCTGCCGCGCGGCCGCGACCTCGGCCCGATCATCGTCGTCTGGATCATCTCGATCCTGATCCTGGTCTTCGAGACGGACCTCGGCACCTCGCTGCTGTTCTTCGGAATGTTCGTCATCATGCTGTACGTCGCCACCGAGCGGACCAGCTGGATCGTCTTCGGTCTGCTGATGTCCGCCGTCGGCGCGGTCGGCGTGGCCAGCTTCGAGTCGCACGTCCAGCAGCGCGTGCAGGCGTGGCTCGACCCGATGCGCGAGTACAAGCTCAGCCAGTCCGGCGCCCCCGGCATCCACTCCGAGCAGGCCATGCAGGCGCTGTGGGCGTTCGGCTCCGGCGGCACCCTCGGCACCGGCTGGGGCCAGGGCCACTCCGAGCTGATCCGGTTCGCCGCCAACTCCGACTTCATCCTCGCCACCTTCGGCGAGGAACTCGGCCTGGCCGGCATCATGGCGCTGCTGCTGCTGTACGGCCTGATCGTCGAGCGCGGTGTGCGCACCGCCCTCGCCGCGCGCGACCCCTTCGGCAAGCTGCTGGCCATCGGCCTCTCCGGCGCCATGGCCCTCCAGGTGTTCGTCGTCGCCGGCGGCGTGATGGGCCTCATCCCGCTCACCGGTATGACGATGCCCTTCCTGGCCTACGGCGGTTCCTCCGTCATCGCCAACTGGGCACTGATCGGCATCCTGATCAGAATCAGCGACACCGCGCGCCGCCCCGCGCCCGCACCCGCCTCCAACCCCGACGCCGAGATGACCCAGGTGGTCCGCCCGTCATGAACAAGCCCCTGCGCCGGATCGCGCTCTTCTGCGGCCTCCTGGTCCTCACCCTGCTGCTGCGCGACAACTACCTGCAGTACGTCAAGGCGGACAGCCTCGCCAGCGACACCAAGAACCGCCGCGTCAACATCACGCGCTACTCCACCCCGCGCGGCAACATCATCGTCGACGGCAAGGCCATCACCGGCTCGGTCGAGACCACCGGCGACTACAAGTACAAGCGCACCTGGTCCAACGGCGCGATGTGGGCGCCGGTCACCGGCTACTCCTCGCAGGCCTTCGGCGCCAACCAGCTGGAGAAGCTGGAGGACGGCATCCTCAGCGGCAACGACGACCGGCTCTTCTTCCGCAACACCCTGGACATGGTCACGGGCAAGGAGAAGGAGGGCGGCAGCGTCGTCACCACCCTCAACGCCGCCGCGCAGAAGGCCGCGTACGAGGGTCTGGGTGACAAGAAGGGCGCGGTCGCCGCGATCGAGCCGTCCACCGGCAAGATCCTGGCGCTGGTCTCCACTCCGTCGTACGACCCGTCGAAGTTCGCCGGGTCCTCCGACACGGACCAGAAGGCGTGGAACGCGGTCCAGAAGAAGAACGACCCCGACGACCCGATGCTCAACCGCGCGCTGCGCGAGACCTACCCGCCGGGCTCCACGTTCAAGGTGGTCACGGCCGCGGCGGCGCTGGAGAACGGCGAGGTCTCCGGCGTCGACGAGAAGACCGACACCCCCGACCCGTTCCCGCTGCCGCTGTCCACCAACAAGCTCACCAACGAGCACGGCGCCTGCGAGAACGCCACGCTGCGCTACGCGCTCATGGTGTCCTGCAACACCGTCTTCGCGAAGATGGCCGACAACGTCGGCAACAAGAAGATGATCGAGCAGGCCGAGAAGTTCGGCTTCAACGAGGCCGAGCTGGACACCCCGGTGCGCGCCGCCGAGTCGATCTTCCCCGAGGACAACCGGCCGCAGAACTCCCTGGACGGCATCGGCCAGGGCTCCAACCGCGCCACCCCGCTGCAGATGGCCATGATCGCCTCGGCTGTCGCCAACGACGGCAAGCTGATGAAGCCGTACATGGTCGACCAGCTCAAGGCCCCCAACCTGGACACCCTGGAGACGACGGAGCCCCAGCAGCTGTCCCAGGCCGTCTCGGCCAAGACGGCACAGGCCCTCCGGGAAATGATGGAGACGGTCGTCAACGACCCGCAGGGCACCGGCGGCAAGGCCAAGATCAACGGCGTCATCGTCGGCGGCAAGACCGGTACCGCCCAGCACGGCCTGAACAACAGCGAGAAGCCGTACGCCTGGTTCATCTCGTACGCCAAGCTGTCCGACGGCAGCGCGCCGGTGGCCGTCGCCGTCGTCGTCGAGGACGGCGCGGCCAACCGCGGCGACATCACCGGCGGCGGTCTGGCCGGCCCCATCGCGAAGAACGTGATGAAGGCAGTCATCGACAGCAAGAAGTGACCCCCATCACGTCGCCTACACATCGGTGCACGTTGCGATACCGGTCCGGTATCGGGTGACGGGCTTGGCCAGGTCACACAACGCGGTCCGGGTACGGTATGGACGGCAGCCTCCGGCCGCACACGTGTGCCGGTCGGGACCGACGGAGAGGGCTGGTAGGTAGCTATGGAAGAGCCGCGTCGCCTCGGCGGCCGGTACGAGCTGGGCCACGTGCTCGGTCGTGGTGGCATGGCGGAGGTCTACCTCGCCCATGACACCCGCCTCGGCCGCACCGTGGCGGTGAAGACGCTGCGCGCGGACCTCGCGCGCGACCCTTCCTTCCAGGCCCGGTTCCGCCGGGAGGCCCAGTCTGCCGCCTCGCTCAACCACCCCGCGATCGTCGCGGTCTACGACACGGGCGAGGACTACATCGACGGGGTCTCGATCCCGTACATCGTCATGGAGTACGTCGACGGCTCCACGCTCCGTGAGCTGCTCCACTCCGGCCGCAAGCTGCTGCCGGAGCGGACGCTGGAGATGACCATCGGCATCCTCCAGGCCCTCGAGTACTCGCACAGAGCCGGCATCGTCCACCGTGACATCAAGCCCGCGAACGTCATGCTGACGCGCAACGGCCAGGTCAAGGTCATGGACTTCGGCATCGCCCGCGCCATGGGCGACTCCGGCATGACGATGACGCAGACCTCGGCGGTCATCGGCACCGCCCAGTACCTCTCGCCCGAGCAGGCCAAGGGCGAACAGGTCGACGCCCGCTCCGACCTGTACTCATCGGGCTGCCTGCTCTACGAACTGCTCACGGTCCGGCCCCCGTTCGTCGGGGACTCCCCGGTGGCCGTGGCCTACCAGCACGTCCGGGAGGAGCCGCAGCCCCCGAGCGTCTTCGACCCCGAGATCACCCCCGAGATGGACGCCATCGTCCTGAAGGCGCTGGTCAAGGACCCGAACTACCGCTACCAGTCCGCCGACGAGATGCGGCTGGACATCGAGGCCTGCCTCGACGGCCAGCCGGTCGGCGCGACAGCGGCGATGGGCTCGGTCGGTTACGGCGGCTACGGCAACGACCAGGCGACCACGGCCATGCGCTCCGCGGACGCCGGGGCCACGTCGATGCTGCCGCCGATGAACCCGGACGACGGCGGCTACGGCTACGACGACCGGCCCGACCGGCGCCGCCAGAAGAAGTCCAACGCCTCCACGATCCTGCTGGTCGTCGCCGCGGTACTGGTGCTCGTCGGCGCGGTACTGATCGGCAAGTGGGTGTTCAGCGGCGGCGTGAACAACGGGTCGGTGGCCGTGCCCAGCCTGCTCGGCCAGACCCAGGCCGACGCCGCGAAACAGCTGACCAACAGCGACCTCAAGCTGGGGACGGTCACCCAGAAGCCTTGCGAGGACCAGCCCAAGGGCAAGATCTGCGACCAGGACCCCAAGCCCGCGACCAAGGTCGACAAGGACACCACCGTCAACCTGGTGGTGTCCGCCGGCGCGCCGAAGGTGGCCGTGCCTAACGTGATCGACAAGGATGTCGAGGCCGCGACCAAGCAGCTCAAGGACAAGGGCTTCGAGGTGGAGACCAAGCAGACGGAGTCCTCCCAGGAGCCGGGCACGGTCCTCAGCCAGGACCCCGATCCGGCCACGGAGCTGGAGAAGGGCTCGACGGTGACCCTCGAGGTCGCCAAGGCCGAGCAGAAGGCGACCGTCCCCGACGTCTCCAACAAGAGCTGTGACGACGCCAAGGCCCAGATGGAGCAGAACGACCTCAAGGGCAACTGCGTCGAGGTCGACACCCAGGACCAGAACCAGGTCGGCAAGGTCATCCAGACCGTCCCGTCGATCGGTTCCCAGGCCGACAAGGGCTCCACGGTCCAGATCCAGATCGGCAGGAGCACCCAGACCCAGGTCCCGAACAACCTCCAGGGGCTGAGCGTCAAGGACGCCAAGAAGGCGCTCCAGGACGCGGGTCTGAACGTCGGCAGCATCACCGGCAACTCGGACGACGACGCCCAGGTCATCAGCTCGGACCCGGCCCCCGGCAGCACGGTCAACAAGGGGCAGACGGTCAACCTGATCGCCGTAAAGAACGGCAACAACAACGGCGGCAACAACGGCGGCACCAACTTCTTCGGTGGCACCGGCGGTTAGCCGTACAGGCACAGGAGAGTGGGGGCCCCCCCGGGGCTCCCGTGGGGGCCCCGGGGTTGTTAGAGGGGGGTGTGCACACCTAAGTTAAAAAGGGGGGGGGGGGGTATAACAAAAAGAC